>NZ_JBWKCC010000002.1:22725-221753 GCF_056436655.1 Streptomyces sp. NPDC043427
GCGCGACCACTGTCTGCTCAGCCACCCCACCCCCCCCCACCCCCCCCCCCCCCCTCCCCCCCCCCCCCCCCCCCCCCCCCCCCCCCCCCCCCCCCCCCCCCCCCCCCCCCCCCCCCCCCCCCCCCCCCGGCCATTGTCCCCTCCCTCGCACACCGAGGTGCCCGCCATGAACACACAGACTCTTCCCACCCAGGCCCTTCCCCCTCCCGTCCCCGGCCCCTCCTGGCTGCCACACCCCGGCATCTACGGCGCCGCCGACGACCGCTGCATCGTCGAACTGACCGCCCTCCTCGGCCCCCTACCGACTTTGCGCCGCCGCGTCACCGCGGACGAAGCGACCCTCACGGTCGCGCCGTCCCCCGACGACTGCGTCCTGAGCCTGAAACTGACCGGCACCGCTCTCGGCGGCGAGGAGCTGACCTTCGCCGGCACCACAATCGAACCCGACGCCAACGACTCGCGGCTGCGCGTCCCGGGCGAACTCGCCACCGGCGACACGACCGTCCCCGGCGTTCCCGTGACGCTGGCCCTGCGCGTCGTCGAACGTACCGACACCAGCCTCCTCGTCCTCGGCACCACCCGCGTTCCCTACGGCCCGCTGCGCCGCACCACCGGCTTCGCCCTGTCCCGCATCCGCCCCGCAGACCGCTTGCGTCTGCTCATCGCAGCGGAGTTCACATGCCGCCCCGCCTGACCCTCCGCATCTCACGCGCCCTGCTCGCCGCGCTGCTTCTCACGGCCGCCCTCACCTTCCTGCAGGCGCCGGCCGCACAGGCCGCCAGCCACCAGATCGTCATGTCCGGCTACGCGTTCGGCCCCCGCTCGCTCACCATCACGGCCGGCGACACCGTCACCTGGGTCAACCAGGACACCGCACCGCACGACGTGAAGACCACCTCGGGCCCGGCCTCGTTCCACTCACCGATGCTGAACAAGGGCGGCACCTGGAGCTACACCTTCACCACCGCCGGAACGTACAGCTACGTCTGCACCGTCCACCCCGGCATGACCGCGCAGATCGCCGTCAAGGCCGCCGCCACCCGTGCTCCGGCACCGAGCCCGACCTCCCACCACGACATGCCGATGGCGCCCGGGCCGAGTTCCGCACATACCCAGAGCCCGGCATCCGCCGCACCCACACACCACAGCGGTACGGCCGCCGCGCCCGCTGCGAGCGACAGCCCCACCCCCTCCACCGCCCCGGCCGCCGCCACCGCCCCCGCCCAGCCGGAGGCGACACCAGCGGCGCAGCCCGCCTACGCGGCCCGCCCACTGGACCCGCTCCTGGTCCTGGCCGGTGTCATCGCCGGCGTCGCCGTCCTGTGCCTGCTCCTGGTCGGCTCCCGCTCCGCAGCCGCAGCAGCCGCGGCCTCCGACAACTCGAAACAAAGCTGACGCCACCGGGACGCGGCAGGCGACGCACATGCGGCACCGACCGAAGCCTGGTCACGCCAGGGCAGACCCCAGGGCACGGCCCAGGCACGTTTCCCCGCTCCCTCCCGGACGGCCCGAGAAGGACACCAGGTGATCACTCCCGCCGTACCCTCGCATGACCGCACCACATCGACCCACGAGGCGACCACCGCCCGGCGCTCGCCGCCCGCAGCGGTGCCCGGGAGCCGTCGAGCATTCCAGGTGGCGCGTCACGTCGTCGAGCAGCTCGGCGGGGAACGAGATGGCACGGACCCCGGCAGCGGACTTCGGCGCTTTGTCTCGGCGGCTGGAGCGGTGGCCGCCGCGGCCCTGCGAGCCGCATCCGGGGCCCCGGTCACGAGAACGCCATGACCGGGGCCCCAGGATCAGCTACCGGGGAAGGTGCCGACCGGCGCTAGTTCCGGTACCGGAACACGATCCGGCCGCGCGTCAAGTCGTACGGCGGGAGCTCCACCAGAACCCGGTCTTCCAGCATGATCTTGATGTAGTTCTTGCGGATCTTCCCGCTGATGTGCGCGAGCACCTGGTGGCCGTTCTCGAGCTCCACGGTGAACATGGCGCTGCGCAGGCACTCGACGACCTTGCCCTCGACTTCGATGACGTTCTTGTTCTTCGTCATCGCACCAGCTCCAGGTTGCTGCTCATCGGCCGGGCGCCGATGCCCTCGAACAGCGCCGAGGCTGCTTGGTTGGACTCTTGGACTTCGGTCCAGGCCGCGGCGAACCCGGAGCGGTGCAGCGTCCCCAGCGCGTGGGCCAGCAGCGCCCGCGCGATGCCGCGGCGCTGCTCGCCGTCCCGGACCGCGATCAGTCCGATGCGCGGCCGGTTCACCGTCACCACCCGGATCAGACCCAGGTAGCGGTCCGGCGCCGCGGCCACCGCGTACTTCGACGGGTCGACGATGGTGTCCCCTTCGGGGAGGGGAATGACCTCCGCGGGCATCGACTGCCACCCGACCCTCGCCTCGACTTCGTCACGGATCGCACGGTCCACCGCCCGCAGCAGACTCTCGTCCGCCTGACCGGCGGGCACGATCGTCACGCCCGAAGGCGGCAGGACTGCTTCGAGCCCTGTGACCCGCGGGTCGGTCGGCACGACGTACTCCCACTCGCGGCGCCGGATCGTGAAACCGGCCCGCCGCCAGCCGGCCGTCAGCTCGACGTCGGCTTCGTCGACCACCGTGTACAGCGGCGCCGGCAGTTCCGCCAGCATCGCCTCGGCGAGCCGGTCGAAGGTGACGTCGTGCCAGGCGTCGATGCTGACGAACAAGCGTCCGTCGGGCCGATGCTGTGCATGCCCGCGGCCGACCACCAGGTCGTCATCCAGTGCATGCCATTGCCTGTCCGCGACGCGCGTGATCATCACCGCGTTCTCGCTCAGGCCAGATGTGAAAGGCTTCGTGTTCATCGGAGTCTCCCTCCAGGAGTGCCTCGATCTCAGGCGCTCCTGGCGACACCGAACGTCAGCCGCCGGACCGTGACGGGTTGAGGGAGCACCCCTGCGTAACTGTGTTCACGGGGCTCACCTCCATACGACGACTTCACGGTCCACCGCGAAAGTAGCAGCGGGGCGCCGCCTCGCTCAAACCCTTTTCCTATGAGCGCTGCAGATGTCTTCGTGAGCACACCCTCCGCCCCCAGTAACAACGCCTCCTCATGCCGCCGTGGCGATCGGAAGACGCGCCCTGGGGCACCCGGCCCGGCGACGGACGGCACCGCCCCCTGCTCACCGGAGCGATGAGCAGGGGCATCGGACCGTCCAGGCCGGCCCGGGCACCCCAGGGTGTGAGGCGCTGCCGATCAGCGGCCTTCGGCCGCGGTCGCCCCCGCATCCCCGGACCACGGACACGATCCGTACGCGCCGGATGCGGAGCGAACGCAGTCGGCCAGAACGCCCAACACATTCGGGGGCGTTCGGCTGAGCACGAGTCCTGGCAACAGGACTCACTCCCGCTCAGCCTCTAGGAACGGTTCAGCAGGGGAGGAGCCCCACGTAACGCTCCCCGAGCCAGAACGGCAAGCTGGCGCGGACGGTCTGGCCCGGCTCGACGGTGTGACACCTGTTCGGGACGTAGGCCGTCCCCGCCGCCTGTGCGGGGCTCTACACCATTGCTGAATTTCCAGGAAACCTCACCCTTGGGGGAAATGCCTTCGCCGTGGGACCCGGTCCCGGCATGATTCCCACCGTGCATGAGGACGAGGACCATCGCGGTCGAAGGCGGTACACGCTGGCTGAGACGGAGCACGGGCATCCCTGGGGCGTCTGCGCCGAGGTGGAAGGGCTGTTCGGGGAACCCCAGCGGGGGACCTACGAGTTGTTCGGCTGGGTTCCACAAGCGGAAGTGCGCGGCTGGGTCGGCAACCGGGTGTGGCTGGTGCCGGACGACGAGACACTCGGCCCATGGCTGCTTGAGGACGCGGAGAGCCCGGGTCAACTCTTTGGAACGGACAGTTTCGTACTCACCGGCCTGGACGACTACGAAGGCCCGCCCGAGGGACACAGGGGTCGCGTTCGCGTGCACGACGGTCACCGCCGGCTGGGCTCCTGCCGGGAATTCGCCCGCGTCCTGCCGCCCGAGCGGACGCGGCCCCCGCTCGTCCTGCGGGGTCTCGCCCAGGGGGATCAGCTGCGGGCGGCACTGATGAAGGGCACCCGGCGGGCGCTGGACCTCGAGGAGGCCGTCCTGGAGATACAGGACGATCAGGGCGAGCCGCTCGCCGAACGCCTGCTCTGGACCAGAGTCAGCGCCTGGGGCCCATCCTCCTACGGGACGGATCTGATCGACCTGGAGCTCGATGGGAGGTTCTTCCCGCCCGTTCCCGGATACGCCCGCCCCATTTGGGAGCGGTGGCTCGCCGGGCCGCCGGACACCCAGGGTGCCTGGGCCGGCCTCGACACCCGGTGCCGCGGGGCCTGGCTCGACCTCGTCCGAGAGCGGGCCTGCCGGCGCACCCCCCGTGACCGGCCGGCCGGTCACGCATACGAACTCGACGGCCGGCACGTCACCGACGAACCGGGCCTCTACCTGGCGCTCGGCGAGGCGGTGAACGGGCCGGGCGGTTACTTCGGCGGTTGCCTGGCCGCCCTCGACGACTGCCTGCGCGGCACTTTCGGGTACACCGCCCCCGCAACTCTGTTCTGGCGGGACGCCGTGACCGCACGCGAGCACCTGTCCGAGGCCCTGACACCGGATGGCCAGCCCTACGACCTGTTCGGCGTGGTCCTCGAGGCCCTGGCCCAGGGTGGCGTGCACGTCACCCTGGCGTGAGCAGCGGTCGGCCCGCCGGGCATCGACCCCGTCCGTCTGTGGCCAGACGATGGTTGTGGGTCTCCGCGTGCGCCGACTCTGGCTCCCGCCCGTATGTGGAATCGTCTACTCCCTCAGGCCAGGGGCACGCGGTGCTCATGACACTGGCTCGCTCCTTACCCGATGACGCAACCGAGTGGTGGATCTTCCTGGGCACGTTCGTGCTTTATGTACTCGGCCGTTGCTTCTTCGCCTGGCGACAGGCCCGACGCGAGGGTGACAGCCATCCCCTGCGTGCCGCGCTCGCCGAGGAAGACCATCCTGACGTGATGGACGCGACTGTGGGGGGTGGCTTCCGCTCCTACCGGCAGTTCTTCGGCTTCGTCGTCAGCGCAGTCGCAGTGGTCCTGGTCGCTGTCCTGACAGGTGGCCGGCTCCGCGTCGCTCTGCTGTGGATCATTATTCCGCTGCTGGTCATAGCGCTGTCGTACCTCGACTTCCGTCAGGGCCTGAAAGCGCGCTCAAGCGCTTGACAGGGCGGCGGGAACGAAGTGCCGTCAGGGGAGCGTCTTTTGAGGCACCCGCAGCAGGTCGAGGGCCGGGGTCCCCTCCTCGTCGATCAGGGAAGCCAGGGGGAGCAGTGACGACTCCACGCCCGGGTTCCAGTTCACGTGGGCGGCGAAGTCAAACAGATGGGTCAAGCGGCGGAGCGTGGCCACGCGGGCGAGGAGGGGGGTGTCGAGGGGGCCCCGAGCATCCAGAAGGGTCTTCGCCATGGTGCTGAGGAGGGGGACCGTCTCCTGGTGGGGGGCGTTGCGGTGGGCGATGTCTGCCATTTCGGCCAGTTCGCCGAGCAGCCAGCCGGTGTCGAACTCGGGTGGGCCGGAGGAAAGGCTTTCGCCGGTGAGGAGGACGGGAGGGGAGGTGCCCTCGCGGGGGAGGACGATGAGGCCGAGGGAGGGTTCTCCGTGCAGGAGTACGGGGGTGCGGTGCTGGAGGTCGTGGATCCATTCGGCGAGGGTCCGCAGGCGGTGCGCTCCCAGGTGCGTGCGCGTCAGTGCGTGGAGGCGCGGTGCCTCGCCCGGGCCCTCTCCCGTGGTCAGCCAGGCATCCAGGCGAGTGAGTGCCGGTGGTGGAGGGAGGGGGGTGGCGGGGTGGTCCGCGATGTGGCGGAGCGCCTGGCCCGCGGCGGCCGTGGCCGTGGCGGCCGCGGACGGGGGGAAGGTGAAGCGGCCCGGGGGCCAGATCAGTTGGGCCAGGGAGAGGTCGCCTCGGCTGAGGTAGACGGTGTCCTGTCCGGACCGGGCGCCCAGGAGGATGTGGGGCTCGGAGGCTGGGAAGCCGGGGGGTGCCAGGGGGCCGAGGTCGCCGTGCAGGCGGGTTCTCGTCCAGCGGAAGCGGCCCGAGTCCACCGGTTCGATACGGGTGCGCAGTTGGCGTGTGCCGAAGGTGCGGGTCTGCGGATCCCGGGTCATGCGGCGTCGTCCCTGGCCGGTGCGCAGTCGCGGCGCAGGCGTTCCAGTCGGTCCATCAGCACCGGCAGCGGGGGTGGGGAGGCGCCGTCGGGGCGGTCGGTGCTGACGGAGCGGCCGGGCACGGTGGGGAGCACGGTGATGTTCGGGCGGGCGGCGAGGGACTGGAGGTGGCCGGTGAGGACCGGGTTGTCACGGCAACCCGGTGGGAGCGCCGGTGCCACGGCTATCGGGGCCCGGGTGCACTGGAGGGCCAGCTGGACCGGGGTGTCCGTGAGGCCCAGGGCGAGGCGGCTGACGAAGTGCACGGTGGCCGGGTAGACCGCCACCGCGTCGGCCCACTCGGCGAGTTCCATGTGCAAGGCGCCTGCGGTGGGGTCCTCGGGCCAGGTGTCGAGCAGTACTTCTCCCCCGCCGATCGCGGCCAAAGCCGTACGGGAGACGAAGCGCTCGGCGTTGCGGGTCACGACGATCCGTACGTCCAGGTCGGGGTAGGAGACGCGCAGCCAGTTGACCCAGGTGGGCAGGAGCGCCACGTGGACCGCCCCGGTGCCGACCAGCAGCAGGCGTTCGGCGCCGAAGGGCGGTGCCGCCACGTGGACATCGTCGGGTGGGCGGGGGGGCACGTGTCGTTCCTTCCGTCAGCTGTGCGGGGTGAAGCCGAGGCGGGTCAGCGGGGCCGTCAGGGTGGGCAGGTCTCCGACGACGACCGCGGCCTCCGGGGGCGGGGCGAGGACACGGGCGGCGGCGTGTCCGACGTCGTCGGCGGTGGTATCGGAGAGGCGGTGGGGATACGCCTCGATCCAGTCGGGTGAGATGCCCCAACAGCCCAGGGTGGAGAGGAGGTTGGTGAGGTCGGTCGGTGAGGCGGTCGCCATCAGCAGCGAACCGGCGAGGAAGGTGCGGGCGTGCGCGGTCTCCTGCGGGGTCGGTGGAGCCGTTGTCACCATGCGCCGGGCCGTCTGGAGGATCTCCTCGACCACCTGCTCGGTGGCGGGCGGTGCGCACGCCACTTCCAGCGTGATCGAGGTCGTGCCGAGCACCCGGTCGAAGCGGGACGCCACGTGGTAGGTCAGGCCCTTGCGCTCGCGGAGGTCGGTCACCAGTCGTGAGGAGAAGTAGCCGGCGAAGACCGCGTTGGCCACGGCCTGCGCGGTGTATCCCGGGTTTTCGAACGGCAGGCACGACCAGGACATCGCCACGGTGGACTGGGCGGAGGCGGGGCGGTGGATCAGGCGTCGGGAGTCGGGCCCGGTGTGCGAGGCCTCAGGCGCGGGTTCGGGGGTGGCGGCCGCCGCCCCACGGGGCTGCCAGGCGGCGAACGCGCGCTCCACCAGGTCCCGGGCGGTGTCGGGAGGTACCGCGCCGACCAGCAGGACCTCGGCGCGATGGGGGGTGAGGATGCGGCGGTGGGCCTGCGCCACCTGGTGGGCGGTGAGGGCGGCGGGGGTGCCGTCGGTCGGCGGTTCCTCGAAACAGCCCAGGTCGCCGCGCCGGATGCGGTTGAGGGCCCGCAGGGCGAGGAGTCGTGGCTGGTCGCGCAGGGCCTCCGTCGCCTGGGCGATACGGCGGGCCTCACGGGTCACCCAGGCCTCGTCGTACGTCGGGTGGGCCAGGCGTTCGCCGAGCAGGCAGAGGAGTCGGGGCAGTTCGGATGCCTCGCAGTGGCCGGCGAGGATCAGCCACTCGGCGGTGCGGCCCGCGTGGAGGCGTCCGGTGCGTAGGGCGGTGTCCCAGCGGACGTCCCGGGTGCCGAGGCGGGTCGTGCCGGTGAAGAGGGTGGCGGCGAGCAGTTCGGCCACGGCCGCGTCCCGGCCGTCCGAGGGGGTGTACGGGATCTGGACGCGCACCTCGACGGTTTCCGTGCCGGTGCGGGGGACGGTGAGTACGCGTACGCCGGTGTCGAGGTGGAGGGCTTCTGCCTGAGGCAGGAGGGGGGCGGCGTCGGCCCACTGGCCGGCCGCGGGGGGACGATCCGTCGCGCTCATGCCGCCGCCCTCTCCCGCACCGACCGCACCACCAGCAGTGCCGCCCGCTCGCGGCTCAGTTCCGCAGCGGTGGTCCGTACGAGGTTCAGGTCGAGGGTGCGGAGTCGGGCGGGGACGTCGTGAAGGCGGTCGGGGGTGTCGTAAAGCAGGGTCCAGGCGCCGAGGGCGCGGGTTCGGGTCAGCAGGTGGTCGTGTCGGCGGTTCCAGTGGGCCGCGCGGGCGGTGGCGGCGTGGTGGAGTTCCTCCTCGGGGAGGGCTCCTTCGCCGATGTGCTTCAGGGTGCGTACGACCAGGTCGGCGACGTCGTCGTGGGCGGGGGCGGGGTGGCGGGCCGTGACGACGAGGGTGTCGGGATCGCGGGCGTCGAAGGGGCCGAAGAAGCCGCAGCGGGACGTCACCGAGGAGAGCTCCAGGCCCTGCTCGTGGGCGCGGGTGCGCAGTCCTGCCGGGCCGTCGCCCGCCAGGAGGTGGGCCAGGAGGACGCACGCGAGGTAGCGGTCGTGGTCGTCGGCCGGGTCGGGGAGGCGCAGGCCGACGGCGGTCGCCGGGAAGGGGGCGTGCGGGTCGTCGTACGCGTGAAGTGCCCGGTCGGTGGGGCGGGGTTCGCTCAGGTCCGGTGGAGGCGCGACGGGTCTCGCCGGGATGTCGCCGAAGTGCTGTCCGACCAGTGCGGCCGTGCGGTCGGGGTCGATGGCGCCGGTCACGGTGAGGACGGCGTTGCCGGGCGGGTAGTGGCGGTCGAAGAAGGCGACGCAGTCGTCGACGGTGGCGCGGTCGAGGTCGGTGAAGTCCCCGTAGCCGTCGTGGGCGTTGGGGTACGTGCGGTACAGCGCGACGGGCAGGGTCGTCCATGGGAATCCGCCGTAGGCGCGGTCCCGTACCTGGAGGCGTATCTCCTCCTTCACCACGGCGAGTTGGGTGGTGAGGGCGTCCCGGGTGAGGCGCGGGGAGCGCATGCGGTCGGCTTCCAGGAACAGCAGGCGTTCGAGGGCGGCGGCGGGGGCGATCTGGTGGTACTCGGTGTAGTCCTGGTGCGTGGAGCCGCCGGCCGTGCCGCCGAGTGCCTGGACGCCCCTGAGGTGTTCGCCGGGTTCGACGGCGGCGCTCCCCTGGAACATCAGGTGCTCGAAGAGGTGGGCGAATCCGCTGCGCCCTTCCGGTTCGGAGCGAAAACCCACGCCGTAATGCACGCCTACGGCGACGAGCGGCATTTCCTCCCGCGGGCTCATCACCAGTTCCAGTCCATTCGGCAACGTATTCCGAAGGACCGGGTGCCGCACCGGTTTCATAGCTCTCCGCGAAATGAATAGAGGGTGTGCCTGGGGCCCCTTCGAGCCCGGAAAGCGGACCCGAAGGGGTGGCCGTCACAGCGAGGTGCCGAGCCGGTCGGCCGGTTCAGCAGGTGATGCCGGCGGTGATCGTGATGCAGATCTCCGAGGAGGTTATGGTGCTGGTGATGGCCGGTGCGTCGGTAGCGTCGGCCGCGGCGATCTCCTCGGCGGTGGTGTACGCGGCATACCCCTCGATGAGCTCGACGGATTCCATGACCGTCTCCTTTCCGTGAAATCGACAAAGGAATACGCGAGGATTACTCCGAGAGCGATTCGGAGAATTACGTGCCATCCATCGCGCTTTATCAGGTAATCATCTTCGAGCTTTCCGCGGTAGCCGTCAACCGAATTCATCGGCGTGACGCGGGCCACATTCCCCAATTCGCGCGATGCTCGGCGAATCGGTATTCCTGTGGACGGCGGAGGGATCGACGCGGGCCTCCCGGAGGCGGGCGGGGAGGGATGCGCCGGCCGTGCCGTCGAGCAGTGCCTCGGCGACGATGGCGGCCCGGTGCTGGCCGAAGCTCAGGCCGCGGCGGCCCGGTCGGCGGTCGTCGGGCTCCCAGGCCAGGCTGATGCCCGGCGCGAGCACGCGGGCGAACGAGGAGGAGAGGTCGCCGCGTCGGGCCTTCTCGGTGGGCTGTGCCGCTGCGGTGAGGGCGGGGATGACGTCCCAGGCGTCCGCGCCGAGGTAGACGACGAGTCCGTCCCGGCGGGGCAGCAGCCACTGCGCGGAGGTCACCTTGGCCCGGTACCGCACGCCCGCGTCCTCCAGGGTGCGCAGGGTGCGGGTCCACCGGTGGACGGCCTCGTCGGCGTCGTCGATGTGCTGGTACAGGCGCAGCAGAGGGCCGCCCAAGGGTCTGCCCCGGCTGCCGTCCACCAGGAAGAAGCCGGGGGACAGACCCGGGCGGCGGGCCGGCAGTCGTACGGTGTCACCGATCTGTCGGACGGTGTCGTCGAGGCGGATCCGCAGGCCGTCGACGACTGCGATCGGCGCGGCGGGTGAGGCGTCGTGATCCGGCGCGCCGCGCTCCACCGGTTCCGCCGCGACCAGCGTCTCGGTGTGGGGTGTGCACGCCGCCAGTCGGTGTTCGAAGTCCGGCTCCCGCAGCGGGCGGCCCTCGTCGTGCCCCGCGCCGAAGGCGTGCCCGACGTGGAACGTCTCGTAGAGGGCGGTGACCAGGTCCTGGCGCAGCTTGCGGGGCGTGTCCGCGTCCAGGGAGCGGCCGGCCACGGTGGCGTGCCGGCCGTCCGGGGAGACCTCGACCTCGGTCAGGATCGCCGTGAGGCGCGGATCGAGCCGCGTGTCGGGTGGAGAGGCAGCCGCCGTCATCCCAGTCCCCCCGTCCGAGCCGCTGTCATGTCCGTCCCCCCGTCCGAGCCGCTGTCATGTCTCCCCGTCCGAGCCGCTCTCATCGCTGTCCCCCAGTCCGAGCCGCTCTCATCTCAGTCCCCCAGTCCGAGCGTCGTCACGAAGCGCCCCGGATGCAGCAGCGCCGACCGGCCGATCCCGGCCGCCGCCCGGTCCAGCGCGCTCAGTCGGGGGCGGCGCTCGGCCGCCGCGAGCATCCGGTCCAGCAGGTGCCAGCCGGCGAACGCCGTGGCCCGCTCGGTGAGGCCGGGGTCCGGCTGCGGGACACGCTCCCTGTATCCGGCCCAGAAGGCGATGTTCCTGGTGCGTAACCGGGAGAGCTCCTGTACGCCCCGCTCCACCACGTCACGGTGTGCCGTCGCCTCTTGCGCGCCGGAGTGGCCCAACTCCTTCGACGGCAGGTCCAGTACGGCCCGGTACAGCCACTCGCCCACGAAGTCGCCGACGTCGCGGGCCGGGTCGGCGCGGCGGAACTCCTCCCAGTCGGACAGCCACAGGGTGTCGCCGTCCCACAGGAACTGGTCGAGCCGCAGGTCGCAGTGGGCCGGGGTGTGCGGCGCCGCTGCCTCCAGGCGCCGTAACTCCCCTACGGCGGCTGTCAGTTCGTCGTCATTCTGGAGCAGCCGCCAGGCTTCCAGCGAAGCCCCGCTGGCTTGGGCGTAGTACCTGGCGGGCAGGGCGTGGAAGAACTCCAGCGGAGGCAGGAACGGCGGCGCCTCGGCCTGTGTGGGGGCGGGCAGCGTGTGCAGCGCCCCCACGGCCCGGCCCGCGCGCCGGGCGAGGTCGTCGGTGAACGCCTCCTCCTCGGCGAGGTCGGCGCCTGAGCGTGCGGTGCGCAGCCACTGGAAGGCGATGGTCAGCTCGTCCTCGTCCCACCCCAGGCAGGGCGGTGTGCACAGGGCTGTTTCCGTGGTGGCCGCGAGCGCCTCGAAGCGGAGGAGCCGCTGGAAGCGCGCCCGTGCGTCGGGCTGCTCGGGGTCGAGGCGCTTGAGGAAGACGGGGTGCCCCGTGTCGGTCGTCCCGACGCGGTTGTGGTTGCGGCCCTTGGGGGCCGTGTGCTCGTCGGCGGCCAGGACTCCGAGCCCGAGTCTGCCGAGAAGGGGGGTCTTCGCTGTCGTGGTCAACGTGCCGTCCCGAGGTCGAGGTCGAGGGCGGAAAGGAGACGGAGCGAGAAGGCGAACTGAGCCCTCACCCCCTCAGCAATCGATGCGCCGTCCGCCCGGCCCACCACAACCCGACCGCGCCGGCCGCGAGCTGGCCGACCAGCCGCAGCGGCGAGTACGTCCCGTCGTGGACCACGCTCACCAGCACGGGCACCGTGACGATCAGTGCGGCCAGCGGACCTCGCAGGTACCACACGAAGGTCTGCACCGGGGCTGTGCTGCCCATGGGGGTCTGGGTGCCGACCAGGATGTGCGCGGGGATGACGCCCCGGTAGGAGCTGACGAGCGCGGCGGCGACGAACGCGGGCACGGCGGCCACGAGCACCGCCAGTCCCGGCCGGGCCACTCCGCCCAGCGCGCACACCGCGGCACCGATGCCCAGTCCGGCGTAGAGCAGGACCGCGGGAACGACCGCGTGCCACAGCGCGAGTTGGCGTGCGGTCCACGGCAGTCCGGTGGAGCGGCGTACGTCGTCGCTCTCCAGGCGGGCCGGCTCGGTCAGCTGGGCGGCGGCCAGGTACTGGGCCACGAGGGCGACGACACACATCAACTCGCGTGCGTCCGCGCGGACTTGCGTGGCCGTCACCGTGAGCGCGACCGTCGTGGTGGTCCACACCGCCGCCCAGCCGAGGCGGCCGGTGGCGCGCAGCAGCGCGGTCGCGTCGCGCCAGGGCACCAGGAGTCGGGGGTGGCGGGGCATGGGCAGTCGTACGGCGGGACGGGACCGGCTCTCCTTCAGGGAGGGGAGTCCGGCTCTGGCCTGCCGCAGGTCGAGCATCACCAGGGAGGTCGCGACGGAGGAGGCCACCGTCGCCCGGCGGCGCAGCGCGCCGACGGAGATGAGCGGGGTTCCCCGGGCGGCGAGCAGGGCGAGTGCGGCCAGGGACGCCACGGACAGTGCCGCCCCGACCTGCCACCAGGGGGCCGGGCCGCCCACCGCGGCGACGAGGGGTTGTGCGGCCCAGCCCCACGGCCCCGACCAGAGGAACACGGCGGCGGACCAGCTGGGCGTTCCCCGGGCCAGCGCGAGTGCCGCTACGGCCGACACGACCGCCAGGGCCGTCCAGGCGAGGGCGAAGAGTCGCGCCCCGTGCCGCAGCACGTGACGGTCGTAGCACTCGACGCAGACGCCGACGGCACTGGTCATGATCCCGGCGGCGACGCCCGCCCAGGCCCCGGCGAGGGTGGCGGCCGGCCAGGGGTGGGGGCCGGAGCCGTAGAGGAGGAAGCCGGTGGCCGCGCCCAGCGTCAGTCCCACCGCCGTGGTCGTCGCGGCGGACGCGGCGAGCCGGGGCAGCAGGAGCGGGCCGCGCCGCAGAGGCGTCCTCAGCAGCCAGCTCACGGTCGGCTGGTCCACCAGGACGGGTCCGCGCCACACAGCCGCCCGGGCCATGCCCAGCACGACCAGGAGAAGCAGGACCGGGTACGTCACGGGGAGGCTCGTCACGACGTGCGTCATGGCGGCCGACTGGCGTTGCCCGGTGTGCCCGGCCTTGGCGGCGGCGAGGAGGCCCGGGATGCCCCAGAAGGCGCCGACGAGCGCGATGCCGTAGAGGGTGAAGGCCAGGCTGCGGCGCTTCTCCTCGCGGGTGGCGCTGCGGGCCTCGTGGAGGTGGGCCATCACCCGCGCGGTGGACTCGTTCGCGGCGAGGGGACTCGTGTCGGCCCCCGAGGTGCGCAGGAGCGGGCTCATCGCACACCACGCCGCACACTCATCGCACACCCCGTCGCTCGGCGGACTGCGCGGTGGCCAGCACGCCGTCCTCCAACGTGAGCACCCTGTCCGCGGCCGCGCCCACCGCCTCGTGGTGGGTCACCGCGAGGACCGCGGTGCCGCGGTCGCGGTGGTCGGCGAGGCGGCGGGCCAGGTCGTGTCGGGCCCGGGTGTCGAGGCGTTGTTCCGGCTCGTCCAGGACGAGGAGGTCGTGCGGGCGGACGAAGGCGGCCGCGAGGAGCATCGCCTGGACCTGGCCCGACGACAGGGCCGTCGGCACGGCGTCGGCGTGGTCGGTCAGCCGGTGCTCGGCCAGCGCCTCCTCGACGATGTCGTCCGCCGCGTCGCCGTGGCCGTGGGCGAGGGCCACCAGCATCAGGTGCTCGTGCACGGTCAGGTCGGGGTAGCAGGCACCCGGGTCGATCACCGTGGCGACCCTCGACCGCACGTCGACGGCGTCCTCGTCGACCGGGCGCCCGTCGAACAGCGCCTGCCCGGAGGTCGGCTGCTCCCTGCCGCACGCCAGGCGCAGCAGCGTCGACTTGCCCGAGCCGTTGTCCCCCATGATCACGACGAATTCGCCGGGACGGACGTCGAGGGTGACGCAGCGCAGGACGGCGTGGTCGCCGTAGGTGCGGCCCACGTCGGTCAGCCGGAGCAGCGGGGGTGTGTCCGAGGTGCCTGTGGAGCTCATGGTCAGCCGTTCTCGGCGGCCTCGTAGACCGAGACGTGACGGGGGCTGTCCGGTCCGTACGGCTCGCGCTTCCAGCCCGCGTACCGTTCGGTGAGGCGCAGGCCGGCGAGGCGGGCCATGAGGTCGATCTCGGAGGGCCAGGCGTACCGGATGACCTCCTGGGTGGGGCGCGGGGTGCCGCCGTCGAGCACGGTGTGGATGACCAGCATGAGTTGACGGTCCCGCATGACATGGGTGCTGTCGAGCATGACGGAGGCCGGGGACAGGTATCGCGTGCTGGTCTTCTCGCCCTCCAGCTGGTGGTAGGGCAGCGGGTCGAAGGCCTCGACGACCACGCGTCCGCCGGGGGCGAGCTGTTCGCTCATCCGCTGCATGCAGCGGACCTGCGCGTCGGCCGTGGTGGGCGCGAAGAAGGTGTTGAGGGCGATGAACACGACGTCGTACCGCTCGCCCGTGGTCTCGGTGGTGAAGTCGCCGGTGTGCGTCACCACGGTGGCGTCCGGGTCGCGCTCCTTCAGTCGCGCGAGCATCTGTGCGGAGGCGTCGATGCCGTGTACCGTCAGCCCGCGCCCGGCGAGCGGGATCGCCATACGGCCGTTGCCGACGCCCAGTTCGAGTACCCGGCCCGAGGCGGGGGCCAGGGCGGCGAGGAAGTCGACGGCGTCGACGGCGTCCGGTGACTCGGGCGGGTACATCAGGTCGTAGACGTCGGCCAGGGCGTCGTAGGCGAGCTGTGACTCCACATCATCTCCCGGGTTCGCGGACTCCGACCGAGGTGGGGCCGGTCGGACCGCTCGGAAAGCTACCCGATCACCGGGGCGGCGGCCCCTGACAGCGACGAGGATCGCTTCCCGGAAGATCACGTGACCGAAAACCCCCGTTCCACCGATGACCCTGAGGAGTGAGAGTTGACCTCGAACCGGAAAGCCTCGGCGAACCGGAACGCCTCGTCGCGCGCGCAGAGGGAACGAGATGGCCACAGGTGGTGCTCGGGCAGCGGACTACACTCCGTCCGCAACGACGAACCGGGCAGTGGGCTCCCCGACTCGAGCAGTGAGGCCGTCAGATGAGCAACGGTGCAGCGCCGCGAGGGGAGAGCCGGCCTGTTCTGCGGGGACTGGACCGGCGCATCAACGAGCTGATCGCGGTGCTCTATCCGGACGAGCGGACCCGTCCCGGCTTCGCCCGCCTCGCCAAGGAGATACGTCAGGCCACGGGCAGCACCATCTCGGGGACCTATCTGTGGGAACTGGCGACCGGCAAGAAGCACAACATCACGCTGGCCCAACTCGACGTCCTGGCCGAGTTTTTCGGGGTCCCCCTCCCCTACTTCCTCGACGACGAGGTCTACCAGCGGGTCAACTCCCAGATGGCCCTGGCGGTGGCGCTGCGCAACGCCAAGATCCGCAGCATCGCGCTGCGGGCCGACGGGCTGCCGCCCGCGAGCCTCGACGCGCTCCTCGCCATGGTGACCGAGGCCCGTAAGCTCCAGAACCTGCCGGACGACGAGGCGCCCCGGGCCGCGCGGTCGGGCACGCCGGAGGACGACGCCACCGCCGAGTGACCCACCGCGTGCCGGCCGGTCGCCCGCTCGCTCGTCCTCGTCCTCCCGCCGGTCCGCTCGTCCTCCTGCCCGCCCGCTCGTCCTGGCCCACCCGCTCGTCCTCGTCCGCTCGTCCGCGACTCCGTCGTACACCCCCACGCACACCACCACGACCACCCCCACGAACAGGCCCGGTGGAAGATCCATGCTGTACCGCTACGCGGCGCTGCGGCGCCGCTGTCACACACTGCTCAAGGACATCGAGTTACCGACGCCTTTCTCCATCGAGGCGCTGTGTGCCCAACTGGCCCGGCGGCGCGGCCGCCGGCTGTACCTGCATCCGCTGCCCGAGGAGACCGCGGGGGCGGGGGCGTGCGGGGTGTGGCTGGCCACCGAGGACGCCGACCACGTCTTCTTCGAGCGGCGCACCAGCAGGCTGCACCAGGAGCACATCGTGCTGCACGAGGTGGGTCACATGCTCCTCGACCACCGCGGCACCGACCCGGCACCGGATCTCGCCGAGCTGCTGCCCGACCTCAGCCCGCGTCTGGTGGGGCGTCTGCTGGCGCGGACCGCGTACTCCACGCGCCAGGAGCAGGAGGCCGAGATGCTCGCCAGTCTCATCCGGGTGAAGGCCGGCCATCCCTTCGCGGCGCACCGTCCGCCCCGGCCCGGCCAGGCGGAACAGGCGCTGGGCCTGGATGTCTGACCCTGGGAAACCGCTCGCGCTCGCCCTGTTCGAGGCGGTGAGTCTGGGCGTGCTGCTGGGGGTGTCGCTCCTGCGCGCGCCGGCGGCCCTGCGCTCGGCGCAGCAGCGGCCGCTGTGGACCACCGCGGCGCTGGCCGGGGTGGTGCTGGCGCTGGATGTCGCGTGGGACCACATCCCCGGCCAACCGCCCGTCGGCAGGATGGAAGTGGCGACGCTCCAGGAACTCGTCGGCGTGCTCGCGGCGAGTGCCGTGTGGGGGTTCCTGCTGCGGCTGACGGGGCGCGCCCACCTGATACGTGCCTTTCACGCTCTCGCTCTCGGCCTGGCCGCGGCGCTGACCGCCATCGCCCTCACCGTCGACGTGCACGCGACACCGCTGCGGCCCGTCGGCCTGGATCCGCGCCTGCTCCTGACCTGCGTGTACTGGCTCCTGCTGCTCGGCTACCACCTGGCCACCGGTCTGAGCTGCGGGATCCTGTGCTGGGTGCACGCCGCCCGCGCCGCGGCCCGGGCCGTTCGGGCGGGCCTGCTGCTGTACGGCGCCGGCGCGCTGCTGTCCGCCCTGCTGGCCCTCCTCGCGCTGCACCTCTCCGTCACCGACGACCCCTGTCTGGTGCCCCTGTTCCCCTGGCTGTCCAGCGCGGAGGCCCTCGCCCTGGGCCTGGGCATGGCGGTGCCCCTGCTCGTCGGCGTGCTGCGCAGGGCGCAGGACGTCCGCACGCTGCACCGGCTGTATCCCCTGTGGCGCGACCTCACGCGCAAGGTCCCGCACGTCGTGCTCTCGCCGGGGCGGGGGCGGGCGAGGGGGGTGTTCGCCTCGCTGTGCCATCCCCGGCTCCAGCTGTACCGGTGCACCATCGAGATCCAGGACGCGCTCCTCGCCCTCGGGTCCTCGGCCCCCGGGGCGCTGATCGACGAGGCGCGCCGTCGGGTCGACGCACACCGGGTCCCCCCCGACCGGTCGGCCGCCGCGGTCATGGCCTGCTGGCTGCGGGCCGTCCCGGCGCCGGATCCGGGCGCCGGGAAGCAGCGGGCCGAGACGCCCACGGCCTACGCGGTGGTGGACGGCGAGCAGTGGAGCGACGAGCGGTTCCTGCTGCGCGTGGCCGAGTTCTACGACTCGGCGTTGGCCGGCTCCTCTTGAGGAACGTCCGCTTCAGCGGACAGGATCCGGCGCGGGTCGCGTCAGCGGTGCCGCGCGTCGCTGCCCGTTTCCCACTCAACTACCGTTTCAGCAGCGGCTTTTCGGACAATCACAGCAGCTCAGAGGCGGGCGTTATCGCATTGACACCGCAACTCGGCGCGTGCCTACACTCGCTGCGCCGCTGTCCGCTCAACTGAACAGTTGAGAAGGAAGACCGGCCCCGGGGCTGACCACCTCGGGGGCCGACACCACTTTCACTCGACGAGTCGGCGCCACGAGCGTGCCGCCGACCGGAAGAGAACCGGAAGAACCGGAAGAGAACCGGGGGAACAACGCCGTGGATTCTTCGCGCGCCATCATCGTCCATCTGGGTCGCAGCAGCGGTGACGGCAGACGCCGCACCACGGAGCTGCTCCCAGGGAGCAGTACGGTCTTCGGCTACGACGCCGCCTCCAGCAACCGCATCGACGTGCGGGAGGAGAACATCTCGGAGCCGGCCGGCCGGATCACCGCGAGCCAGGGCCACTGGCTGCTGTCGAACTTCAGCCCGGCCGCCAGCTACATCGTGGAGAACATCGAGGGGCGGGGCGAGTTCGTCAAGGTCCTGCCCGGGCGGGAGCACGCGCCCATCCCCTTCGAGCTGTCCCGGGTCATCCTGCCCGACCAGCCGCGGCTGACCCGGTTCAGCGTGCTGGCGCCCGCCCCGCGCCGCGTGTCCGACTCGGCGCTGCGTCCCAGCCTGGCCTCCCGCACCTTCAGCCTGCCCGAGGACACCAAGTACTTCCTGGTCCTGGTGGCCCTGTGCGAACCGCGCCTGCGGGCCAGCTCCTTGCACGGGGTGCCGACGGACAACGAGATCGTCGAGCGTCTGCAGGCGCTGCCCAGCTGCCGCAGCATCACCCGTGCCGCCGTCAACTACCACCTCGACTACCTGGCTTCCACCAAGCTGCCGCTGGAGGAGTGGGGGGACCACCCGGGCGAGGACCGGATGCGCTGGAAGCGCGAGGCCCTGGTCTCCATCGCCCTGCGCCACGACCTCGTCCGTGAGCGCCACCTCGATCTGCTTCCCGCCTCCCCCGGCACCGAGGCCCCTCCTGTCGCGTGCGAGGACACGAACTCGGACGCCCCCCGGGCCACGACGGACCACAGCGCGAATCCCGACAAAGGGGCCAGAAACTCGGTTTTGAACCGGTGAAAACGGACCAAAAGACGCGTCGATAAGGGCCGCCGGAAGTCCGGGCCGGGCACATCTTCGCGCCACCGTCGGTCCGGCCAGCCCATGCGCCCTTGCCGGACGCTCTCCTGCCCGGTTTACAGTTGTCGGGATTCCAGTCGCCGATTGTCCAACCCATTGCGGTACACCGCCTGGGTCATTCTCACCTGCGCAAGTCGTCCAGTATTCGCCGTAACCCGAGTGAAGGACTGAACAGGGTGAAAGCATTAGTCTTCGAAGAGCCCGAAAAGGCGTCCCTTCAGCAGAAGGAGATACCCGAGCCGGGGCCGGGAGAGTGTCTTGTCCGCCTGGCCTACAACTCCGTGTGCGGCAGCGACCTGTCGTTCTATCGCGGGGTCTGGCACGGATTCACGTACCCGGTGGTGCCGGGCCACGAATGGAGCGGCACGGTGGTGGCCGGCAACGACGTGCCGGAGGATCTGGTCGGCGCGGACGTCGTCGGTGACCTCACCTGTTCGTGCGGGCGCTGCGAGCCGTGCCGGTCCGGTACGCCCATCCTCTGCCAGGACCTCCAGGAGCTGGGGTTCACCCGGGACGGTGCCTGCGCCGAGTACATGACGATCCCGGCGGCCAACCTGCTGCGGCTGCCCGCCGGTCTCGGGCTGCGCGCGGCGTGCCAGGTGGAGCCGCTGGCCGTGGCGTTGAACGCGGTCGACCGCGTCGGCGTCCGGGCGGGCGACAAGGTGGCCGTCACGGGTGCGGGCGGCATCGGACTGCTGCTGGCGCTCGCGGCCGGACAGCGCGGCGCCGAGATCACCGCGTTCGCCGAGCCGGTGCCGGAACGCCGGGAGATCGCGGAGGGACTGTTCGGCTGTGCGGTGGCGTCCGGTGGTCCCGGTGACCTGACGGGGCTGCTGGAGCGGCGGCCGCATCTGGTCCCGGACGTGGTGCTGGAGGCGTCGGGATATCCGCTCGCGGTGCAGGAGGCGATTGAGGCCGTACGCCCCGGCGGGAAAGTCGGACTGGTGGGGTACCGCATCGAGGAAACGGCGGTCATGGCGCCCCAGCACATCGTGCTGAAGGTGCTGACCGTCCAGGCCTCCATGGGCCCCGGGGACAAATTCGGCGAGGCGGCGGAACTGCTGGCGTCGGGGGCGGTGGACGTCACGCCGCTGCTCAGTCACGAATTCGCCCTGGAGGAATTCTCGAGCGCCCTGGATCTGGCTCTGCGGCGGGCCGACGGAAACACTCGCTCGATCTTCAATCTGCGGGTCTGAAAGCCTTCGGAAAAGGAACCCCTGCGGAACTCCCCCGCAATTCCGCCCCCTCCCCCCGACCGAGCGAAAGGACCGACGTCATGGCCCATGACGACCTGGCAGTCAACGGTGGCCCCAAGGTGCGTACCCGCCCCTGGCCGGTCTGGCCGCAGCCCGCGGACGGTGTCGAGCAGGTCCTGAAGGACGTGCTGGACTCCGGCCGCTGGTCCATCAGCGGCCCCTACCGCGGTACGCGCTCCTACGACCAGCGGTTCGCCCGCGCCTTCGCCGAATACACCGGCGCCGCCCACTGCGTGCCCGCCGCCAGCGGCACCGCGAGCCTCATGCTCGCCCTGGAGGCGCTGGGGGTCGGAGCGGGCGACGAGGTGATCGTCCCGGCGCTGTCCTGGGTGGCGTCCGGGACGACCGTCCTCGGCGTCAACGCCGTGCCCGTGTTCGCCGATGTCGACCCGGTCACGCTGTGCGTCGACCCGGCCGCCGTCGAAGCGGCCGTCACCGAACGCACCAAGGCCGTCGTGGTGGTGCACCTGTACTCGGCGATGGCCGACATGGACGCCCTGCTCGCGGTGGCCGCACGCCACAACCTCCCCGTGATCGAGGACAGCGCCCAGGCGCACGGAGCCGAGTACCGCGGCCGCAAGGCCGGCACCCTGGGCACCGCCGGCACCTTCAGCATGCAGAACGCCAAGCTGCTCACCAGCGGCGAGGGCGGGGCGCTGCTCACCGGCGACGCCGAGATCGCCCGCCGGGCCGAGCACCTCAGGGCCGACGGGCGGTGCCTGCGCGCCACTCCCCCGGCGCCCGGCGAGATGGAACTCCAGGAGACCGGCGAGCTCATGGGCAACAACCGCTGCCTGTCGGAGTTCCACGCCGCCGTCCTCCTCGAACAGCTGCGGATCCTCGACTCCCAGAACGAGGTGCGCCGCCGTAACGCCGTCCTGCTGGACGAGCTGCTCACCGAGCACGGCTACCGCCCGCAGAGCACGTCCCCGGGCACCACCACCCGCGTCTACTACACCTACGCCGCCGAACTGCCGGAGGGCGAGCTGACCGACGCGCCCATCGCCTCCGTCGCCGACGCGCTCACCGCCGAACTGGGCTTCGCCGTCCAGCCGTCGTACACGGCCATCCCCTCCAGCCTGCTGTACGACCCGGCGAGCCGCCGGCGCTTCGCCCTGGGCATGGAGCACGAGGCGCGTATCGACCCCAAGCGGTTCGACCTGCCGGTCAGCGACCGTGTCGTGCGCCGCACCCTGACCCTGCACCACGCCGCGCTGCTCGGCGACGACAGCGACATGCGCGACATCGCCGCCGCGTTCGGCAAGGTGCTCCGCCACGGCCCCGCCCTGGCGGCCTGATGCTCGCCCCGAACAGCCCCCGAGGATTGGCACCGATGGACGTCACCACTGTCAGCCTGGAGGAGACCAGCTACCCGTACCGGCTGGGCACCGACTGCCTCGACCTGATCGTCGCCCGGCTCGGCGAGATGGGCGCGAGCCGGTACGTGGTGGTCTCCGACACCACCGTCGCGGAGCTGTACGGCCGTGACCTGACCGCCCGGCTCCAGAAGGACGCGGGACCCGCCTGTCTGCTCACCCACGAGCCCGGCGAGGTGCACAAGCACCTCTCGGTGGTCCAGTCCCTGGCCGAGCAGGCACTGGAGCAGGGCACCGACCGGCGCAGCGTGATCGTGGCGCTCGGCGGAGGGGTCACCGGGAACATCGCCGGACTCGTCGCCGCGCTGCTCTTCCGCGGTATCGCGATGGTGCACGTGCCCACGACGGTCGTCGCGATGCTCGACTCCGTGCTCTCACTGAAGCAGGCCGTCAACTCGCAGTACGGCAAGAACCTGGTGGGCACCTTCTACGCGCCCGTGGAGGTCCTCGCCGACACGGCCATGCTGCGTACGCTGCCGGCGCGGGAGATCCGCTCCGGGGTGTGCGAGGTCGTCAAGAACGGTCTCGCCATCCGTCCGTCGATGATCGACGGTCTCGCCGACGGGCTGCGCCCCGACGGCCGGTACGGCGACGAGATGCTGCGCTGGATGATCCAGGAGAGCCTGGCCGCCAAGGCGCAGGTGATGGAGAAGGACAAGCACGAGCGCAAGACCGGTCTGGTGCTGGAGTACGGGCACACCGTGGGCCACGCCGTGGAGCACGCCTCGCGGGGTGCCGTCGCCCATGGCGCCGGGGTGGCGCTCGGCATGCTGGCGGCGGTGGACATCGCCGGGCGGCTCGGCTTCGCCGACGAGTCCTTCGCCGCACTCCACCGGGAACTGGTCGCCAAGGCCGGAGTCCCGCTCGCCATCCCGGCGGACGTGGACCTCGACCAGGTCAAGCTCTGGCTGTCCTACGACAACAAGCGGGGCTATCTCGACAGCCCGGAGGGCAGCCGCCCCATGATCCTGCTGTCCGGCCCCGGACAGGTGCTCGGCACCGGTGCGCTTCCGCTGACCTCCGTCCCGGCGGAACTGATGGAAGAGGCCGTCGACCGACTCGCCGGTTCGGACGTCACGAGCGACCGGGAGTTGTCCGGCCTGCCCGCCCACACCTGACCCCGCCACGGACCGCGCCCGACCCAGCCACCCCTCCGCGGACCGCGCACAGCGCCCCAGCCTCACGCGCTGTGCGCCGTCCGCACGCGCACGAGGCTCTCGCGAGCCCGGCGCCGCCCTGACCGGGCGCCCGGCTGGGCGGATGCCCGGCTGTCCGGCTGCCCGGCGCGGCCAACTCCACCAGCCCCTCCCCCAGCCCTCCCGACTCGTCGCCCCTCCCGCCCAGCCCGCCCACCGCTTGGAGCTCCCGTGCGTGTCTTACGGCTGACGCCGTTCTTCCATCACGACTGCGTTGATTCCTGGCCCGCCGAGTACGACGCGGTGGGTGGCATGCAGGTGCAGATTCTGCGGTTGTCCCGTGCTCTGGCTGAGCGTGGGGTGGAGCAGGAGGTGCTCACGGTGGGCTTTCCGGGGCTGCCCCGGCGCCGGGTGGACCGGAAGAACCTGACCGTGCGGGTCACGAGGGCGCCGCTGCCGCCGTTGCGGTCGAGCATCACCGGGATCGTCGGGCTGAACCAGGCGTGGCTCGCGGGGATGCTCGCGGAGTGCGCGCGGCTGCGGCGCGGGTGGCGGCCGGACCTGATCCATGTGCACGCCGACGGGCAGTTGTGGGCGCTGCTCGCCGGACCGCCGGCCTCGCGGATGTTCGGTTCCGTGCCCTACTGCGTCACCGTGCACTGTTCGCGGCTGGCCGGCTACCAGCCCATGTCCGCGTTCGACCGGGCCCAGCACGGGCTGGTGCGGGACGTGGAGAGACGGGTCCTGCGGGGCGCCGCGGGCGTCTCCGCGCTCACCGCGCGCACCGCCGACGTGATCTCGTCGGCGCTGGGCGCCGCCTCCCCCCGTATCGACGTCATCCCGGACTCCGTGGACGAGGCCACCTGTGTGCCGAGCCCCGAGGACAGCGCGCGGTTCGTGGCGGGGCTCGGCCTTCCCGAGGGCTCCGCGCTGCTCGGGTTCGTCGGGCGGATCGCCCACGAGAAGGGCTGGAGCGACTTCGTGTCGACGGCGCGCCGCCTGGTCGACCGGCACCCCGCGCACCGGCCCGCGTTCGTCGTGGTCGGTGACGGGCCGCAACGCGCCCTGATGGAGCGGGAGGTGGAGCGGGTCGGCCTCGCGGACCGGTTCCGGTTCACCGGGTTCGTGCACAACTCCGCGGTGCCCGCGGCCATGGGGGCGCTGGACGCGCTCGCCATGCCGTCCCGGCACGAGGAACTGGGCGGCAGCGCCATCGAGGCGATGCTGGCGGGCACTCCCGTGGTGGCCTACGGGGTCGGTGGCCTGCGGGACACCGTCGGCTCGGCCACCCCGTCCCTGCTGGTGCCGCCCGGCGACCGGGACGCGTTCACGCGGGCCGTCGCGAAAGTCCTCGACGCACCGGCGCGCTACCAGGAGGAACTGGCCACGGCCCGCCCCCTGCTGGTCAGTCGGTACGGCGGTGAACACGCCGTCGACCTGCTCCAGGACCACTACCTCGGCGTGCTGGACCGCGCGCGCTCCTGCGCGGGCCGGCGTTCCCCGCGGGCGGCCGCCCGCTGACCGGCCGACGGCCCGACAGGCGACGAAAAGGGTGACCATGAACAGTCCAGCAGCACCGACCGCGCCGGCGCGGGGGCCGGGCCCGCGCCCCGGCCCGGCCCTCTCCCGGCTGCGCCGCTGTTGGTGCTACGTCCGCCCGCACCGCTGGTGGATGATCGGCGCCTGCGCCACCGCCCTCGGCTCCACGCTGGCCGGGCTGGCCATACCGACCGTGCTCCAGCGCATCGTCGACGGCCCCCTCGCGCACTCCGACACGGGCGCGCTGCCGGGCCTGGTGGCCGTACTGGGCCTGCTCGGCCTCGCCGAGGCGGTGCTCCTGGGCGCCCGGCGGGTGCTGGTGATCCGGCCGACGACACGGCTGGAGACGGACATGCGGGAGGACTTCCAGCGGCATGTGCTGCGGCTGCCGCTGTCGTTCCACCACCGCGTGCACTCCGGGCAGTTGCTGTCCCGGGCGGTCTCCGACATCGCGGAGATCGGCCGGTTCATGGCCTTCTCCGCGGTGTTCCTCGTGGTCAACGTGCTCACCCTGGTGGTCGGGCTCGGTGTGCTGGCGTGGCTCGACCCGTGGCTGGCGCTCATCGTGTTCGTCACGTACACGCCGATGATCCTGGTGACGACCGCGTTCGAGGACAGGTTCCGGGTGGTGTCCCGGCTCGCCCAGGACCAGGCGGGCGAGATCACCGGTCATGTCGAGGAGTCCGTCCTCGGCATCCGGGTCGTCAAGGCGTTCGGCGGCGGCGCCGCGGCCGTACGGCGGTTCACGGCGCTCGCGGAGGCGCTGCGCCGCAGTGAGCTGCGCAAACTGTCGCTGACCGCCGCGCTGTGGTGCGCCATCACGGCGTTGCCGGAGGCCGCCGTCGCCCTGCTGCTCGCCGTGGGCGGTCACGGGGTCGCCGACGGCGACCTGAGCCTGGGCACACTGGTCGCCGCGGTCACCGTCGCGACGTATCTGCGCTGGCCCGCCGACACGTTGGGCTGGCTGTTCGCCGACGCGGGGACCGCGGCGACCGCGAGTGACCGCTACTGGGAGGTCCGCGACGCCCCCGTCACGACCCGCGAGCCGGACCGTCCCGCGCCCCTGCCCCGGCCGGCGCGCGGCAGGCTCGTCCTGGACGACGTGACCTACCGTCACCCCGGTGCCACGACCGACGCCCTGCACCGGGTGAGCCTCACGGTGGAGCCCCGCACCACCCTCGCCCTCACCGGCCCCACGGGTTCCGGCAAGAGCACCCTGCTGTCCCTGCTGCCCCGCCTCGCCGACCCCACGTCGGGCCGTATCACGCTCGACGGCGTCGACCTGCGGAGGCTGTCGCTCGCCGAGCTGCGGTCCGCGATCGTGCCCGTCTTCGACGACCCGCTGCTGTTCGCGGGCACCGTGCGGGAGAACGTCACCCTGGGCGCCCCGGACGGCGTCCGCACCGACGACGGGCGGGTCTGGGAGGCGCTGCGCGTCGCCCATGCCGACGGCTTCGTCTCGGCGCTCCCGCAGAGCCTCGACACCCCGCTCGGCGAGGAGGGCATGGCCCTCTCCGGCGGCCAGCGCCAGCGCCTCGCCCTGGCCCGCGGTGTGCTGGCCGCGCCCGCGCTGCTCGTCCTCGACGACCCGCTGTCCGCGCTGGACGTACACACCGAGCACGAGGTGGAGGAGGCACTGCGCGAGGTACTGGGCCGCGTCACCACCGTCATCGTCGCCCACAAACCCGGCACCTTGCGCCTGGCCGACCGCATCGCCTACTGCGCCGAGGGCCGCGTCACGGCCGTCGGCACCCACGAGGAACTGCTGCGCGGGTGCCCGGCGTACGCGGACTTGATCGCCCCTCCGGACACGCCGACGACCACCGAACAGGCCTCACCCACGGACACGCCGACGACCACCGAACAGGCCGCCCCCACGGACACGCCGACCACCGCCGCCCACCCCGCTCCCCACCGCCAAGAAGCCACCGCCCAGGCCGCCCCCGCGGACGCCCCCCGTTCCGCCAACCACCCCAATCCCCTCCGTCAACAACCCGCCGCCCGCCCGGAATCGGAGACCAGCACATCGTGAGTCAGGAGGTCATCACCACGCCGAAGGCGCCGGCGCCCCCGCGTGCCGCGCAGCCGACCACCCGGCGCCGACTGCTCGTCGAGTTGCTGACGCCGTTGCGCGGGCGGCTCACGCTGGCCGTGCTGCTCGCGGCGGCCGAGATCGCGGCCGGCCTCGCCACGCCGCTGATCATCGCGGCGGCCATCGACGACGCCCTTCCGGCCGCCACGGGGGGTGACTGGACGCCGCTGGTGCTGTGCGTGACCGGCTACGTCGTCGCGGGCCTGGCGGGTGCCGGGCTGAAATATGGCTTCCTGCGTTTCTCGGGGAGGATCGCCCAGGACGTGCTGCTGACGCTGCGCCGCCGCACCTTCGCGCACGCCCAGTCCCTGCCGGTCGCCTTCCACGACCGCTACACCTCCGGGCGCCTGATCACCCGTCTGTCCAGCGACATCGAGGCGCTGGAGGAGATGCTGGACATGGGCCTGGACGGGCTGTTCGCCGCCGTGTTCTCGGCGGTCGGCATCGTCGCCGTGATGGTCTGGCTGGACCCGGGCATGGCCGGTGTGGTCGTCGCCCTGTTCCTGCCGCTCGCGCTGCTCACCCAGTGGTTCCGGCGGGCGTCCCGCAGGAGTTACCGCCGGACCAGGGCGGCCACCGAGCGCATCACCCAGCACCTGGTCGAGACGCTGGGCGGGGTGCGCGCCGTCCAGGCGTTCCGCCGTGAGCCCGCCGCGCAGGCGGACCTGGTGGAGATGGACCGCGAGTACGCCTCCTCGCGCGGGGCGTCCGGCTGGGTCAGCGGCGTCTTCACCGGCGGGGTCAGGCTCATCGGCAACGTCACCCTCGTGGCGCTGCTCGTGGTCGGCGCCGTCGGCATCGACGACGGCACGCTCCGTCTCGGCGTCCTCACGGCGTTCCTGCTGTACGTCCAGCGCCTGTACGACCCCATCGACGAGCTGGCCTCCTTCGCCAACGCCTACTCGGCCGCCTCCACCGCGCTGGAACGCATCGCCGAACTGCTCGGGACCACCTCCACCGTCCCCGAACCGGCCACCCCGGTCGCGCTGCCGACCGGCACCGCCCGCGGGCAGGTGCGCTTCCACGACGTCTCGTTCCGCTACGACGACACCGGCCCCCTCGTCCTGGAGAAGGTGGACCTGGAGTTCACCGCCGGCCGGACCGTCGCCCTGGTCGGCCCCACCGGGGCGGGCAAGTCCACCCTCGCCAAGCTGCTCGCCCGGTTCTACGACCCCACCGACGGCACGGTCACGCTCGACGGCGTGGACCTGCGCGACCTGGCCGACCAGGACCTCAGGCGCGCGGTGTGCCTGCTGCCGCAGGAACCATTCGTGTTCTCGGGGACGGTCGCCGAGAACATCGCGCTGGGCCGGCCCTCGGCGACCCGCGAGGACATCCGGGCGGCGGCCCGGGCCGTCGGCGCCCACGCGTTCGTCGAGGCGCTGCCCGACGGCTACGACACGGATGTCCGCGCCCGGGGCACCAGGCTCTCCAGCGGGCAGCGCCAGTTGATCGCCCTGGCCCGCACGCTGCTCGCCGACCCGGCCGTGCTCATCCTCGACGAGGCGACCTCCAGCCTCGACATCCCGACCGAACGCGTCGTCCACCAGGCGCTGCGCCGGCTGCTCACCGGTCGTACCGCGCTGGTCATCGCCCACCGCCTGTCCACCGTCTCCATCGCCGACCGCGTCCTGGTGATCGACTCCGGCGCCGTCGTCGAGGACGGTCCGCCCGCCGAACTCGCCCGCGCCGACGGCCGCTTCGCGGCCATGCGCCGCCTCTGGCTGACGGCCACCGGCTGACGGCCACCGGCTGACCACCACGACCACCGCCCACGACCGCCCACCACGACAGTCCCGCCACGACCACCCGCCCACCGCCGACCACCACACCCCCTCCACGGCCGCCCACCACAACCACCGCTTCCGCCCCAGATCAGGCAACAGACCAGGCAACAGACCAGGAGGACCCACCATGCGCAAGGAAACCCCGCACCCCGGGGAGGTGCCCCCGCGGGCCCGTCGGAGGGCCCGGTGAAGCGGCTGCGGGCGCCGCGGCCGCAGGAGAGCGCGCACGCCTGGCATCCGGAGCCGCTCGGCCCCGCCCACCGCGACGGCTGGCACCTCCCGCAGGACGACCGGGTCTTCGACGTGTGCGTCATCGGCAGCGGGGCGAGCGGGGCCGTGGCCGCCGACCACCTGGTCCGCGCGGGACTGGACGTCGTGGTCCTGGAGGAGGGATTCCGGCTCGCCCCCGGGGTGACCAACGGGCAGCTCGACAAGCTGTGCCGGCGTTCCCTCGTCCGCGACGAGGCGGGCGAGTGGGCCGACCGCGGCTGGCCGTGGACGACCTCCAACCTCGGCGGCGGCACGGTCTTCTACGGCGCCGCGTCCTTCCGCTACCAGCCCTTCGACTTCGACGCCACGTCCCGGATCGACGCCGACGGCCTGGAGATCCGCTGGCCGTACACCCTCGACGACCTCGCGCCCTACTACGAGGAGTTGGAGCACCGGCTCGGCGTCAGCGGCGGCCCGTCCGACGGCTCCCTGGCGCGCCGCCCCGCGCACCCGCGTACGCCGGCCGCGGACGTGCTGTGGCGGACGGGCACCTCTCTCGGGTACTCGCCCTTCTCCACCCCGCTGGCGATCAACCCGGCTCCGTACGGCGACCGCCCGGCCTGCGCCGGCGACTCACTGTGCATCAGCTTCCAGTGCCCCACCCGGGCCAAGGCGGACGTGGTCTCCGTGTTCCTGGCACCGCTGGCCGACCGCCCCAACCTCACGCTGCGTACCGGCATGCGCGCCCTCGCCCTGGAGCAGGACGTGCCGGGTCGCGCGGACCGCCTGCTCGTCCTCGACCGCCTCACCCGGGAGACCCACCGGGTGCGGGCGCGGGTCTACGTCGTGGCCTGCAACGCGGTGCAGAGCGCCGCCCTGCTGCTGCGCTCCCGTACCCGCTACGCCCCCGAGGGCATCGGCAACCACTCCGGGCTGCTGGGCCGGGGCCTGTGCATGAAGCTCAGCGAGTACGTCAGCGGCACGGTGCGCGACCACGGCCTGGGGCCGGAAGCGCTCCGGGCGGCCCACACCGGCCCGTTCTCGACCGTCGCCCTGCTCGACCACTACCTCGACGACGACTGCCCGACCGGGGTGGGCGGCCTGATCTACGAGGCCAAGAACGACGAGCCGGACGAACTGCGGGACGACGCCCTGGAGTTGAGGGTCGAGACGATCCTGTCCGACCACCCCTCGGTCGCCAACGCCGTGCGGCTGTCCGACCGTGTGGACGAGGACGGCGTGCCCGTCGTCGTCATGGACTACACGACCGACCCGCGGGACCTGCGGCGCCTGGCGTACATGGCGGACCGGTGCGCGGACCTGTTGCGCGCGTCCGGGGCCGAGGACGTCAAGCACGAGGCGAGCGGCTTCGCCCGGGGCAGCACCCACCTGCACGGCACCTGCCGGGGCGGGCACGACCCGCGGTACTCGGTCACCGACCCGTGGGGCCGGGTGCACTCCGCCGACAACGTCCATGTGGTGGACGGCGGCTTCATGCCCTACCCCGGCGGCCTCAGCCCCACCCTCACCCTCCAGGCCCACTCCCTGCGCACGGCCGGCGCCATCGCCGACCGGCTCGCGGCCCGCCCCGCGCAGGACGCACAGCACACCCCCACCTAGAAGGAGAAGACCGTGCCGAACGACACCGACGTCATCTGGCCACCGGCCACCCGCGAGGTCCGCAAGTACCGCAACATCGTGATCGAGTCCGCGTGCAACATCCGCTGTACGTACTGCGAGATCAAGAAGACCAAGGTGGACCAGGCCGCCACCATCCGCGCCCTCGACACCGTCTTCGAGCGCTACCCGCACGGGTCGGCGCTGCTGCGCGTCGAGTGCGACGGCGAGATCGGCCTCTACCGGAAGATCCTCGACCACCTGCAGAAGCGGGCCGCCGAGGGCCATGTCATCGAGGTGCTGTCCAACGGCACCAAGCTGCCCCGCATGCTGGAGGGCCACCCCGACCTGATGTGGGTGTTCTCGGTGGACGGCCACACGGCCCGCATGAACGAGAAGCGCGGTCTGACGCAGGAGCAGGTGGACCGCATCATCGACGCCGCCGTGGAGCTCGACGCCGAACTCCAGGCCGTCTACCACGACCAGACGGTCGACGAGGTCAACGAGTGGATCGACCTGCTCAAGGCGCGCGGCTACAAGGGACTGCTGCACTTCATGCCGCTGCTCGCCTTCAAGGGACGGCCGTTGACGGTCAACCTGCGCTACGAGGACCTGCATCCGGCCGACTTCCTCGCGCCGCCGGAGTACTTCCGCCGGTGGAACCACATCTTCGAGCACGGTCGGCGCGATTTCACCTGCGACCAGATAACCAACGGCTACAACTACTCGATCTCCGACGGCAAGGTCCAGATGGTGAAGTGCGACTGCTACTCGGTTCCCTCGCACCTCTACCACGAGCTCGGCGAGCCCCGGGAATACGAGAACTTCCCCTGCGGCACCTGCATCGCCAACCAGGAGTTCAACAACTCCCGCGACCGCATGCAACTGGCGCAGAACCGGCCCCTGCTGCCCGTCACGGTCGTATGACCGCTCGACAGCGGTTCGTCCTCGTCCGGCACGCGGAGGCCGGGGTCAACGTGCTCGGGGACGACGACCTGATGACCGGCTACGACCGGGACTCGGACCTGACCGCACTCGGCGAGCGTCAGGCGCACGCCCTCGCCGACGGCCTCGTCGAGGTCGTCGGCGACGGCAGCCGCGAGGGCGTCGGCGGGGCGTGCAGCCTGTTCGCCAGCCCGCTGCGGCGCGCCGCCCGTACCGCGGAGATCGTGGCGCGGCGGCTCGGGGTCGACGTCGTCACCGACGACCGGCTCGCCGAGCTGCGCGCGCCCGCGGTCTTCCCGTCCCCGGTGACCTCCCGGGAGTGGGACCGGACCCTGGAGGCCCGGCTGCTCTCGCCGCACGCGGAGGTCGCGCCCGGGGTCGAACCGTGGGCATCCCAACGGGCCCGCGCGGCCGCCTTCTTGGCCGATAAACGTGCGTCTGAGCAGGCAGGCGTCTTCGTTGTCATCACGCACGCCGAGACGCTGCAGGCCCTGGTGCTGGAACTGCTCGGACTGGACGACACCGTCCTGACCGCGTTCCGCTTCCGGGTCAGCAGAACCGGCGTCTTCATCGTCGACAGAACGGAGGAGAAATGGATCTCTCTGGTGGCCGCGAACTCCAAGGAGCACCTGAGGGCGGTGACATGACACGCATGCTGGTCCTGAAGTGCCTGAGCGACGAGACCGGCGAGGAGGCCGAGGAGATCGCGGCGGCGGGGTACATCGAGGTCGACGACCGCGACTACGTGGGCATCGTCAACCGTCTGGAGTCCTCCTTCGACTGCACCCTCGACCTGCTCGGCACGGGCAGCCGCCGCATCGTGGTCGAGGACGTCCTCGCGAGCATCCCCGAGGAGTCGCGGACGGCCGGCCGTGGCTGAGCGGCTACGCGCCCTGTTCGAGATCTACGACGAGGGGTTCGCCCCCTCCGCTTGGGGCGGGGTGGAGACGGCGCTGTGGAACCTCACCCGCGCCTTGGAGGACCTCGGTGCGGAGGTCGGTTTCTACACCGCCGCCGAGGCCGGCCCGGCCGCGTTGGAGCGCCGGGTCGTCGAGGAGCGGGTGAACGCGGTGTTCCCGCTGGTGGAGAGCGACCTGTTCCAGTCGGACGACTGGCGGCTCCGTCCCGGGCTCCACGCGCGCGTGGTGCGCATCTGGCACGACGTCAGCCGCCTGTCGACGGCCATGGACTCCCCGCCCGTCTGCCCGGTGCACGCTCCGGGGCCCGCCGGGGCCCCGGGCGGCCCGGGTGCGCAGTGCGTCGCCGCCCGGGTCCATCCGGACGGGCCGATGCGGGAGGTGTTCCTGCGGGACATGCCGTGGACCCGCTGCTTCCCCGACCGCCACTACATCCCGTGGGCCGCCGACCATGTGCCCGCCGAGGACCTGCGCGATCCGACCGGTCCGGTCGTCCTCCACCTGGGCAAGATCAACCCGGCCCTGGCGGAGCACTGTCTCGCGCGGCTCACCGCCGCCGGCTTCGCGCTGCGGGTGATCTTCGCCAACTGGTCCCGGATCGGACGCGAGACCAGAGCCCTGCTGGAGGGCGGCACCGGCAGCGCCGCCGTGGACGTGATCGGCTCCTACGACGTCCGCACCGACTGGAAGACCGTGTACGGCGGCGCCTCCCTGCTGATGCTGCCCTCCCGCTTCCACGAGACGTTCAACTTCGCGGCGGCCGAGGCGGTGCAGGTCGGCATTCCCGTGGCGGTGCTCGGCTCCTCCGGGGCCCTGTCCCACTTCGCTTCGCTCACCGCGGGCACCGTCGACGAACTGGTGGACGCGCTGGTGGCCACGGGCGGCCCCGGCGCCCTCCCGGCCCCGGCCAGGACCGGTCCGGGGTGGCGTGACGTCGCCCAGCGCTACGCGGCCCTCATAGCGGCCCGTCCCTGACGAGGAAGGTGACCAGGAAGTGAATCAGGCAGCGAACCAGGAAGTGAACAGGGACGTGTTCTCGCCGGCCGGTCTGCTCTCCGGCCGGGTCCTGCTGTTGTCCCCGCACCCCGACGACGTCGCCTACTCCTGCTCGGGCACGGTCGGCGCGCACGTCTCGCCGGGCCGCTTCACCCTGGTGACCGTCTTCTCGCGCTCCGCCTGGGCCCTGCCGAAGAAGCTGCGCGCCGCCGGTGTCGACGAGATCAGCGCCGTACGCCGACAGGAGGACCTGAGTTACTGCGCCGCCCACGGCATGGCCTACGAGGCGCTCGACTTCGCCGACGCGAGCCTGCGGGGCTACGACGACGACACCGAGCTGACCTCGTCCGTCGACGCGGATCCACTCGCCGACAAGGTCGCCGCGGCGATCGCGGACGTGGTGCGCCGCAGCGGGGCGGACGCGGTGCTCGCCCCGGCCGCCGTCGGCGACCACATCGACCACCTCCTCGTGCACCGTGCCGTACGGCTGCTGCCGGACGGCGGCCCGCACAAGCTGTTCTACGAGGACCTCCCCTACGCGGCCCAGCTGCCGTCGGCCATGGTCTCCAAGGTGCTCGCCGCCGATCGCGGCCTGGCCCCGCTGGCACGCCACGACTTCACGGCGGCGGTCGAGACCAAGGTCCGCGACATGTGGCTGTACGCCAGTCAGACCGACGAGGAGTGCGTCGGGGAGATGAAGCTGCACGCCCGCCGGACGGCCGAGCCCGGCGACGGGTACGCCGAGCGTCTGTGGTTCCTGCCGACCGCGTCCGGCACGGCGGCGCGGGGATGACCACCCGCCCGCCGCACCGCCGCGGCCCGTTACGCGCCCGCTCAGGCGCCGGCTGTCAGCTCCTCGACGTAGCGCGTCATACCGCGCAGTTCCTGACGGACGCGGTCCGCCGTCGCCGGGTCCGGGCGACTGCCGAGGCGCCGCTTCCAGGTCTTGAGGCTCCACAGGACGGCCTCGGCCCCGCGCTCCAGCGCCCCGTGGAACACCTCGTCGTCCCCGAGGGCGTGCCGCAGCTGACCGAGGGCGGCCGCGTCGAGCCGGTGCTCCACCACGAAGGACGCCACCTCGGACTCCAGACAGCCGGTGCCGCCCCGTATCCAGTCGGGGCCGAACCGGCGGACGACCGGGAGGGCGGTTTCGGCGTGGCCGAGCTGCCAGTGCCAGTACTGGTGGGCGTAGGGGAGCGGGGTCCTGAACAGCCGCGCGGCGGACCCGCCCAGAGAGCAGACGGCCGGCGCGTGCCGGTGCAGCCAGACCTCGTCCAGCACCGGCCCGCCGCCCAGCCTGGTGCCCAACGCCTCGGCGGCGACGGCCAGTCGGGACCGCAGCGGCACCTTCGCGGCGGGGTCCACCGGTCCCACGTCGGTCACCCGCGCCAGCGTCGTCCAGTACCGCACGACCTCCGCCAGCACCGCCGCCCTCGTGCCTTCCGGCAGCCCGGGCAGGGCCGGGGCGAGCGCGGTGAGCTCCTCTTCGTACCGGGTGACGAGGTAGCCGTCGACGTAGTACCGCTCCTCGGGCAGGAACGCGGCCAGCTCCTCCAGCCCTCGCGCACAGTGCTCCCCGTGGGGCCCGGTGCCGATGAAGCGGAAGTGGTAGGCGGGGCCGGGATCTTCCTCGGGGACGACCAGGAAGGGGGCATCGCCGGGGCGTACGCGCTGGGGGCGGGTGGTGCGGGGGGCTACGGCCGTGGAGGGGGTCTCCTCGCCAGGCCCCTCCCCGCCGCAGTCGGCGGTCCCCTCCCGGAACCCGTCCGCGACGGCGGCCCCCCGGACCTGGCCGGTGCGGGCAGCCCCGCGGAACGGTACGACCCGCCACCGGCGGTCCGGCGTGAGCGGTACCCCGCCGGTCGCCGCGCGGGACAGCAACCGAGGGTGGTCGTCCGGGGCGAGCAGTTGCCACAGGCGGTGACCGGGCAGGCGTACCGGTGGGCGCTCGGCCTCCCGGTGCAGCGTGTCCGCCCGTACGCGGAAGCGGCGGCCCGGGGAGAAGACGGCGATGTTGTCGGCGTGCGGCCAGCGGCGGGACAGTTCGTCGTGGACGGCGATGACCGTGCGGCCGGTGTCGGGCTGGTCGTCGACGACGGCCACGGCGGCGCCGGACGGGATTTCCGGGAGCAGGTCGGTCTCGGTCGCGGGCAGGGTGATGCCGCCCGCGAGGCGCAGCGGACGCAGCGTCACGAAGGCCACGGGCCGGCGCCCGGCGCGCTCGGCTCCGGCCGCCCAGAACGGTGCCAGGTAGGAGCCGCTGGTACGGATGCCGACGACCACCACCGGTGTGCCGTCGGGGAGCCCGCGCGCCCACTCGGCGGCCTGGTCGCGGCAGAGTTCGGGATCGGCGAGGTCGTACTGGAAGCACTCGGGCGTCTTCCAGTCCGTGGCGTGGCGCAGCAGCGCCCCGGCTGCGGGGTCGGCGCGGGCCGCTCCCCGCAGCCACAGGCGCCGCGTCTGCGCGCCGGCCGCGGCCAGCGCGTCCCGGACCACCGCGGCCCCGCTCCGCAGACCCTCGCCGGACGGATCCGCGCCGTCCGCCACGCTCTGGGCGAGGTCGACCGCCAGCCCCCGCAGCCGCCGCACGGTCTCCCGCAGCGCCGCGTCGGCGCCCGGGCAGGCCAGGGTGTCGGACAGGATCTGCTCGGCGCAGCAGGCCCAGGCGAACACGTCCCAGGCCGACGGGCGCGCCCGAAGGACGTCCCCGGCCGCTCGGTACACACCCGGAAGCGAATCGCCGAGAACAGGTGGCGCGGAAATGCGCGCAATCATCCGAATCCCTTTCCATGGACAAGTGATTCCCCTTTCGGTGAGGATTCCGGAAGGGGGCCGGAAAAGTCAACAGCGCATTATCCGAATTAAGCGAACCGAACCCGAGAACAGAAAACTGCGGAAAAAGATGGTGACGTGATGCGGAAAAGCCTTCTCGCTCAGGACCCCACCTGCCCGAAGGGCGACGACAAGACGCCCCGCGTTCTGCGCGAGGCGAGCGGCGCCTATGTGACGGACGACGCGGGGAACAGATGGATCGATTTCGACAACGCGCGCGGATCCGTTCTGCTCGGCCACGGCGACGCCGCGGTGGCGCACGCCGTGTCCGAGGCGGCGCTCGGCCGCAGGGGCACCGCCACCGGCTGGAGCCCCGCCCTGGACGCGGTCCTCGACCGGTTGCACGCCCTGTGCGGCGGCGAGCGCGTGGCACTGTTCCGCACCGGCACCTCCGCGCTGCGCGCCGCCGTACTCGCTGTCAGGGAAGCCACCGGGCGGCCGCTCGTGCTGAGCGCCGGGTACCACGGATACGACCCGATGTGGGCGCCGAGCGGCACCCCGCTGGAGCCGAACGCGGACGGTGTCGTCGACTTCTTCTTCGACCTCGACCTCCTCGCCGGCCTGCTGCGGCGACCGGAGCGCACGGCCGCGGTCGTGGTCTCGCCGGACCACATGCATTTGAGCCCGGGCTGGTACGCGCGGCTGCGTGACCTGGTGCGGGAGGCGGGTGTGGCGCTCGTCGCGGACGAGGTGAAGGTGGGTCTGCGGTACGGGCCGGGGCTGTCCACCGCGCAGTCTCTGGCCCCGGACGTGTGGGTGGTCGCGAAGGCCGTGGCGAACGGCTGCGCGGTGGCGGCGGTGGGCGGTTCGCGGGACCTGCTCGCGCCGTTCGACGAGATCTCCTTCACCTCCTTCTTCGAGCCGACCATCCTGGCCGCCGCCGAGGCCACGCTGGAACAGGTCGCGACGGGTGTCCCGCAGCGGGTGGCGCGGGAGAACGGCGACCGCTTCCTCGCCCACGCCCGTCAGGCGCTCGACGCGGCCGGCATTCCCGTCGGTGTCGTCGGCGACGGCACCTTCTTCCAGTTCGTCCCGGCCTCCCGCGAGGTGGGCAGGGAATTCCACTCGGCGACCGCGCGGGAACACCTGCTGTTCTACAAGGGCGACAACCAGGGGGTGTCCGCCGCCTTCGACGAGGAGGTCGTCAAGGACGCCTCGGAGCGTTTCTCACGCGTGTGCGATTCCCTCGCCGGGCACTGGCGGGGCGTGGAGATCGGGGAGTTGGCCCACTACGAGGCGGGCTGGCGGGTCATGGACGGTCTGCGTGAGGCGCCGAGAACTCCCGAGCAGACCCGAAACTGGCTGGATCTCATGCTTGCCGACGACTGACGGGCTTTTCTCGTACGACGAGATCCACCCGCAGCGATACATTGCGTGCACCGACGTGAGGATTATTCCGAGAGCATGGAAATGGATTCCGAAGAACGCCGTGCCCTGGAGGGGCGCTACGGCACGAAAAGCGCCCGTCTGCTCCTGCTGGCCGCCGATCCGGTTTATCAGCCGGTCGCCCTCCCCGTTTTCCCGTTGGACGAGTCCGACGCCCGCGCCTTCGAGGCCACGGCCCGGCCCGCGGCCGACGGCGAGCCGGACCACACCGCCCTGGTCCGCTCCTACGCCGCGTTCCTGCGGGAGCACCGCCCCGGCCTGGGTGCCGAGGTACGTGCCGTGTGCGGGCCCGCGCCGTGGATCGTGCGCAGCTCCGGCGCCGAGGACTCGGCGGTGAACGTCAACGCGGGCGGCTACGACAGCGTCAAGTGCCCCACCGAGGCGGAGCTGTACGACACGGTCGCCGCGGTGGTGTGGAGCGGCTGCACCGAGCGGGCCGTGGCCCAGCAGCGGCTCGCCGACCCGGAGCACCGCCCGGGCCCCATTCCGGTGTTCGTCCAGCCACTGGCCGGTCCGTCCGTCGCCGAGGGGGTGCGGCCCGGCCCGGACGAGCTGCCCCTGCTCGACGAGGCCACCGTCACCGGCATCGCCCGCTGGCTGCGCCGTCTGCACCGGACGTTCGCAGAGGCGCGGCTGGACTGCGAGTGGGTGGTGGAGACCGACGCCGGGCCGGTGTCGGTGACCAGCCTGAGCGAGGCGAGGGACGGCCAGGACGAGGAGGTCGTTGATCCGGGGCCGGTGGCAGGGGTCACCGGGCAGCTCGCCCTGGGGTTCGGCTTCGCCGCCGCCCAGCGCGTCGACGCGCACGGGAACAGTGTCGCGTGGCTGGCCGGGGACGCGGCCGGCACCGTCCTCTGGCAGGGCGAGACGCTGCGGCTGGTGCGCACGAGGGCGCTGCGCCTGGTGCAGGTGCGGCCGGCCACGGCGTTCGACCCGGAGCCGACCGTCGACGTACTCACCGACGACTGCCACCAGCTCTGGCGGGACGCCTGTACCGCGCTGTCCGCCGAGTTCCTGGTGCCGCCCCGCCGTATCGCCGCCACGGCGTTCCTCGCCGCCACCACGCTGGACGAGGCCTGGACCCGTTATCTGGGCCTCGACGGTCCGCAACGCGCACGGGTCGGCCATGTCTTCGTGGAGCGCGGAAGCCCCGCCGAGCACGCGGCGGTGATGTTCCGCCAGACCGGCGTCGCGGTGCTGCGCGGACGTCTCGACGAGCTGCCCGGCTGGGCCTCCTACACCCTGGCCGACCCGTGGACGCGCACCTGCTTCTTCGGCGACGGTGAACCCCCGAGGATCCGCACCCGGCCGCGCCGGGTCGCGGACGTGCCCGCGGGTGCCCGGCTGCTGTTCACGCCCGACGCGTGTGCCGACGCGGCCGCCGCCGTACGCGACGAGGGGCGGCCGCCGGCCGTGGAGCTCATGCCGGGCGCCGCCGCCGTACGGGCCCTGTCCGGCCTGCCCCCGGTCGTCCGCGACCGGGTGCTGGAGCAGAGCCTGCTGCCGTCGTCGTCCTCCTTCCGCCGCCACGGCGACCGCGTCGAGTCGCCCGCCTTCCTGGCGCAGCTCGCCGCCTGCCTGGCCGACGAGGAGACCCCCGCCCGCACGCTGCTCGCAGCGTCCCCCGACACCGCACGCCCCTCCCTTCGCGCCGCGCTCGCCGCCCACGGCACCCTCTCCCTCACGGAGGCGTTCCCGGCCACCGCCGAAGCCCTGACACCGGCCGACGGCACGGACGAGCTGACCCGCGTCGTCACGGCCGTCGACCTGCGCCCCGCCGTGGCCCTCGCCGAACTCGACGACGACGGCCGCGTGAGCGCCCCGGTGCGTGTCGAGACCGTGCGCGCCGCCGCCGCCCTCGTCGCGGCCGGAGCGGCCCGCGCCGCCTTCGGACTGCTGCGGGTCGTGCAGCGGATGACGCGGGACATGGACGCGCTGTGCGTCTACACCGACGACGAGCGGGACGAGGCGCTGCTGCGCACGCTCGCCCTGCTCCCGTCGGCCGACCCCGGGCGCGCCGAGCGGTTGTGCGCCCTGCTGCTGTCCTCGTCGATGCCGCCGGGCGAGGCCCCGCGCCTGCTCGCCCTGGCCGCCTCCGACGACGGCTTCGCAGCGGGCCAGCTGCGGCTGAAGGAACTCGAGAGCGCCTTCACGGCCGCTGCCTGCCTCGGCGAGGCCCCCGAGCGGGCCCGCGAACTCAACGGCGCGTACCGGGAGTTCACGGTCGGCGCCTGGTGGACACCGCAGGCCCAGCCGCTGCTCGACCTGGTCCACTGCGACCTCGTCGAGGTGTACGACGCGGCGCTGAAGAAGATCCTCTTGCAGCTGGTGGACGGGCCGGAGCCGTTCCTGTACCGGCTGTACCTGGACGTGATGGCGGCCTGGCTGGACGCCGCCGAGATCGCCGGGTTCACCGAGAACGAGCGGCGTGCCGTCGCCGTCTTCCGCGAGTGGATCGGCGAGTGGCGGGACGCGGAGCCCCTGGCCGACTACACGATCGAGCACTTCACCCAGCCCGCTCTGGTCGTGGACCTGGCGGCCGCCGGTGAGGGCGACACGGTCGCGCCGGACAATCCGCACCAGCTCCACAACCTCCTCCACCAGTGGCTGCTGTCCCGCGTCGAGCGCTTCCCGGTCGAGCAGGCCCCCGCACGCCTCGCCGAACTGCACCGCTTCTCCGACCGCTTCTGCCGGGGCGGCAACAAGCTGCTGCGGTTCACCCGCGACTCGTTCGAGCTGGAGATCCCCCTGTCGATCCACAAGGCCAGCCTGCTGTTCCGGCCGGACCGGATCGAGGTCGAGTGGAGCGAGCAGCCCGGCGTGGAGGAGGGCGAGACCGGGCGTCTCCTGGCGTTCACGGTCCTGCTGCGCCGCTTCGGCGACTGGTTCCCCGATGTGGCGTTCCGCGCCGAGAAACTGCTGATGGCCGGCACCTGGACGCTGCGCATCGAGGTGCGCCCGAGCGGCGCCGACCGCTTCACCTTCCCGCGGATGCGGCTGGCCCTGGAGCTGCTGCGCACCATGCTCGACGCGTCGTACGACTTCTCCTACATCGAGAACGAGGAGGTCGAGGGTCTCGACGAGGCGTTCGCCGACGACGTGTGGAAGGAGTACTTCGGCGCGCTCGTCGCCTATCGCCGGCAGCTGGACGACTCCGCCCAGTACGAGACCGTGGAGACGCTCCCGTCGGCCACCACGATGGCCGCGCTCTGCCTGGACCAGGTGACGCGGGAGGATGTGGCGCGCTGCGTGCGCGAGGGTGCCGCCGCCACGTTCGACCGGCTCGACGTCCTGTGGGACGAGTTCGGCCGGGAGGGCTCGCCGGAGGACTGGAACACCCTTTTCGTACGGCTCCAGCAGTTGACCCTGGCCGCCGCCGCCCTGTGGCCCGAGGAGTCGGCCGGGGTACTGCGGGCGGGCGACCGGCCGTGGGCGGACACCCTGGCGACGAGCTTGCTGCGACGCCAGGACGTACGGGACTCGCTCGCCTCGGAGTACGACGACAAGGAGGCCGCCTCGCTCACCGGCTTGCCCGGACTGCTGCACCGGCACGCGCCCGCCGCGGTGGTCCGGCCCGGCAACGCCGACCTCGTGGCGGCCGCGCTCACCCAGCGGCCCAAGTCGTTCCGCCGCTGCAAGCAGTACCTGGTCCACCGGTACGCCGACGTCCTCGACGCCGACGCCCTGGACCGGCTCGTGACGGATCTGGAGACCGTCCCCCGGGGGTTCTCCCCCCGTCAGGAGAAGGCGGTCGCCGACGCGCTGCGTCGCGTGGACGCCGGCGTCCGGTTCCGGGCGTCGATCCGCTCCAAGACGGACGAGACCGACCCGGCGTTCCGTGCGGCGCGGGCGCGCGCCCTGGCGGACGCCCACGACAGCGCGCCGATCGGAGGGTGACCATGACGTCGTACCAGGCCCGCATCGAGATACTCGACCCGGTGACACGCACCTGGCGGCCGGTCCGCACCGAGCACGTGGAGGCACTGACGGGAACGGCCAGCGACCTCGGCCGCAGGCTGCTCGCCGCCTACCTGAGCGAGGCTCCGGACCGCCTGGGCAGCGCCCGGGTCCAGGTGTGGGCGGCACCGGAACCAAAGGCACAGCGGGGGGCGCGGGAGGGCGTCGGCTCCGAGGTGCCCGAACCCTCGCACGTCGTGGCGCTGATCGACGATCCGGATCCCGTCCCCGCGGAGATCGCCGCCGTCGAGGCCCACCGGGAGGAGGTGCTCCGCGCCCGGCGGGCCCTGGAACACAGCGTCGAACAGCTGCGGCTGAGCGTGCGCGAGGCGAGCAGAGCCGGCCATTCCGACAGCCGGCTGGCCCGGCTCGCCTTCCCGGCCCTCACCCGGACCGAGGGATCGTGACAGGCGTACGCCCGTGAGGTGCGACCCCCGCTTCCACCACGAGGGTGGGCGGGGGTCGTCGTCCCGGCCGCGGGTCTGCGCTCAGGCGGTGCGCTTGCGGGACGCCGTCTTCTTCGCCGTGGTCTTCTTCGCCGTGGACGTCGCCTTCTTCGCCGTGCTCTTGGCCGCCGTCTTCTTGGCGCCCTGCGCCGACTTCGCCGTCTTCGCCGTGGACTTCTTCGCGGCGCCGGACGCTGCGGTCTTCTTCGCGGCCGTCTTCTTCGCCGTGGACGTCGACTTCTTGCCGCCGGTCTGCTTCGGGGTGGCGCGGGAGGACAGCTGGGCGACCTCCGCCTCCTCGCCCCGCGACTCCTTCGCCGCCCGCACGCTCTTCTCCAGGGCCGCCATCAGGTCCAGCACCTTGCCGCTCGCCGCGGGCTCCGGGGCCTCGGGCGGGGTCTCGCCGGCCGCCTTCGCCGCGATGACCTCCTCCACGGCCTCGCGGTACTCGTCGTGCAGGTCCTCCAGGTCGACCTCGCCCAGCGTGTCCATCAGGGCGTCCGCGAGATCGAGCTCCTGGTCGCGGACGGTGACGTTCGTGTCGGGGGCGACGCCCTGGGGGTCACGGACCTCGTCCGGCCACAGCAGCCCGTGCATGGCGATGGCGTCGCCGACCACCCGTAGCATGCCCAGGCGTTCGCGGCCGCGAAGCGCGTACTTCGCGATGGCGACCTTCTGGCTGCGTTTGAGGGCCTCGCGCAGCAGCGTGTACGGCTTGGCGGCCGGGGCGCCACCGGCCTGGAGGTAGTACGCCGCGTCCATCTGGAGCGGGTCGATCCGGTCACCCGGCACGAAGGCGACGATCTCGATCGTCCGGGCCGTCGGGATCGGCAGGTGCGCCAGGTCATCGTCGGTGATCGGGATGATGGTGCCATCCGCGTCCTCGTACCCCTTGCCGATCTCCGTCCCGCTGACCTCGCGGTCCTCCAGTTCGCAGATCTTGCGGTACCGGATGCGGCCGCCGTCCTCCATGTGGATCTGACGGAAGGAGATCGAGTGGCTCTCCGTGGCGTTCACCAGCTTGATCGGGATGCTGACCAGCCCGAACGAGATCGCGCCGTTCCAGATGGATCTCACGTGCGGCACCCTTTCGATCGGTTCGGGATTGTTCGTATGACTTTCCGCCGTCATGTCTGGGATTCTCATCGTATGACGCCGATCACAGAGGTGGAGGGGCGGCGGCTCGCGCTCAGCAATCTGGAGAAGGTGCTGTATCCGGCGACCGGCTTCACCAAGGGCGAGGTGCTGCACTACTACGCCACGACCGCCGACGCCCTCCTGCCCCATCTGCGCGATCGGCCGCTGTCCTTCCTGCGCTACCCGGACGGGCCGGACGGGCAGGTGTTCTTCGCCAAGAACGTGCCGCCGGGTACGCCCGAGTGGGTCACGACCGCCGAGGTGCCGCGGTCGGAGGGGCCCGCGCGGATGGTGCTGGTGCAGGACCTGGCCTCGTTGATGTGGGCGGCGAACCTGGTCACCGAGTTCCACACGCCCCAGTGGCTGATTCAGGCACCGGCTCGCGCCGACCGGCTGGTGTTCGACCTCGACCCGGGGGCGCCCGCGACCGTCGTCGAGTGCTGTGAGGTCGCGCTCTGGCTGCGGGAGCGGCTGGCGGCGGACGGGATCGAGGCGTACGCGAAGACGTCGGGCTCGAAGGGGCTGCATCTGCTGGCGGCGCTGCGGCCGGTGTCCTCGGAGCGGGCCACGGAGTACGCCAAGGCGCTGGCCGTGGAGGCGGAGAAGGTGATGCCGCGGTTGGTCGTGCACCGGATGACGCGGAGCTTGCGGCCGGGGAAGGTGTTCGTCGACTGGAGCCAGAACGCCGCGCGGAAGACGACGGCCACGCCGTACACGTTGCGGGCTCGGGCGGAGCCCCTGGTGTCGGCGCCGGTGACTTGGGACGAGGTGGAGGGGTGTGGGGAGGCGGCGGGGTTGGCGTTTCTGGCGTCGGACGTCGCGTCGCGTGTGCGGGATCACGGAGATTTGCTGGCACCGCTTCTCGATGCGGAGGCCGCCGGGGTGCTGCCCTGATCCGTCGTATGGCGGATGCGGGTTCGTTGGGGCTGGTCGCGCCCACGTGGCGGGGCCGCACCTCGAATCAGCCCCGCGCCCCCAGGAGCACATCCACTCGCCTGGGTCGCATCACACCCGCGCCCATGTCCTCCTGTCCCTCGCCGCCGCGTGCAGGGCCTCCACGTCTGCCGGCTTGAGTACGCCGCCGAGGCGGCCCAGGGCGCCGATTTCTGTGTCCTTGAGGGCGCGGACCTCGCGCAGCGGGCCGGTGACCGTGATCTCGGTCGGGTCTGTCAGGGCGAGGACGGGGTGAACCTCGGCGGTGAGGGCGTAGGAGGCGCGGTGGGCGGTGGAGCGGAGGTGGCGGAGGAGGGGGTGGGGGTCCCGGCGGCCCAGGGAGACCATGGGGTCGGTGATCAGGACCCGGTGCTTGTGGGCGTACAGGGCGTGGACGGCGAAGAGGCCGCCCGGGCCGATGGCCAGGTGGTGGACGAGGTCGCCGCCGGGCAGCGGGACGGAGTGCAGGGTGTGCCAGCCCGCGCCGTCCAGCCGGTCCAGGGCGTCGCCGACCGCCTGCTGTGCCGCGAGCTCCCGGCGCCGGGGGTCGGGCCGGAGGCGGCGGGGCGGGCCGGGGTCGCGGTCGAGGGCGACGAGCAGGGCCTCGCCGGGGCGGTTGGGGGCGAGGTCGTCGTCGGGGTGGAGGGAGAGCCGGGCCAGCTCGGCGGGGGTCGGGACGGGCGGCGGGCCCACCGTGACCTGGCCGGTCAGGAAGGGGCGGAGGGCTTCGAGGACATCCTCCGCGCGGTCCTCGCTCAGCAGGTTGACCCGGGCCGCCTCACGGTCGTACCAGGCGACGTTCCTGCCGTCCGGGAGACAGACGTACAGCCGTTCCTGGCCGTGGCGCCAGGTCGGTATGACGCGCAGTCCACTCATGAGCATCACCCCCCACCATGGGAACAGGCGGGGTGCTCCAGGGGCAAGAACCCGGCTACCTTTGAGAGGAGTTGGGAGCGGGACTTGGGGAGGCGCGCTTGCGTACTCGCGGGAAGCAGCCCGACGTACCGGCTCCGGACCACGCGTGGAGCGAGATCGTGCCCGGTCTGTGGATGGGTGGGCACGAGTTCCTCAGCCACGCCGGGCAGCTGGAGTTCGCCGTCGTGCGGGAGGAGTTCGACCTCGTCCAGACGCTGCTGCGGCTGCCGGGGCACGGGCCGAAACCAGGCGTGGAGCACCAGGTGTGGCCCATCCCCGACGGCCCGCTCGACGGGACGCAGCTCGCGGGCGTGATGCGGCTCGCGCAGGCCGCGAGCGACGCGCTGGACGCGGGGCGCACGGTCCTCGTTCGCTGTTACCACGGGTACAACCGCTCGGGCCTGGTCGTCGCCCACGCCCTGGCCCGCCGGGGCCACTCCGCCGAGGAGGCGATCCGGCTGATACGCTCCCGCCGCTCTCCGTGGGCGTTGCACAACGAGCTGTTCGTCGAGTACCTGCGGGCCGGGCTCTCGACGGCCCGGCTGCTGGAGGAGCTCGCCGAGTAGCCCGGGGCGGCGCGGGCGCCGAGACCATGCGAACGCAAATAGGACTTCCCTACGAATAAGGTGTACGGGGCCGATGCCCTCCCCGACCACAGGAGCCCCGTGCCTCCCAGACGTCCCTTCCGCGCAGTTCTCGCCCTCGGTGCCGTCACCCTTCTCGCAGCCGCCACGGCGGCCTGTGGTGACGCCGGTGGGCTGCGGGGCGCCGGGGCGACCCCGACCGCGATCAGCCCGGCCCGGCTCTGGCCGGACCTCCCGCCGGCGTCCTCCCCCGCCTTCGACTTCGACGAGGCGGAGACCGAGGTGGTGAAGGGGGTCGCCGTCCCGGACGACGATCTCCGCAGGGTGGACCCGGCCGCGATCGTGCGCGAGGAGATAGCCGGGAACCCGGGCGACTACGACGGCGACAAGGCGCCGTACCGCGAGACGGCGGCGCGGATGGCGGACTGCGGTACGGGCGGGGACCGCGCCCGGTGCCCCGTGCTCAAGCCGTACTACCGGGACCTGACCGGCGACGGACGCGACGACCTGACGCTCGGCTTCCGGCTGCTGCCCGGCACACTGACGGCCGTCCGCGTCTACACCGTGGACAAGCACCGGCTGGTGCGGGTCATGCACTACGAGGACGCCGTGAGCGCGGTCGAGCTGGCCGGGCGGTCCGTGATCGTCCGCTCGCCGTCGGACATCGCGGGATACGAGTACCGCCTGCAGTGGACCTGGGACGAGGAGCAGAAGTCGATGCTGCTCACCCACGACGAGATGCTGCGCAGCGACGGCAGGAGACACCCTCCGCACGCACCCCGCTCCTCGCGCTCCCCCCAGCCGTCCCGGTCCCCCGCCTCGACCGAGGAGCCCTCCGAGACCGACTCCTCCGCGACCGGCTCCCCTCCCATCGACTCCTCCACGGCCGGCTTCTCCACGGCCGGCTTCTCCGCGACCGGCTCCCCTCCGATCGACTCCTCCACGGTCGGCTTCTCCGCGACCGCCGCCTCCCCGGCCACCATCGACGCGACCGCCACCTCCCCCGCCGTCTCCTCCGCGGCGGCCCTCTGATGAGACTCGCGCTCCCCCAGTGGACCGCCACGCTCGCCGTGAAGGCCGCGGTCTTCATCACCGTGATGTGCTGCGCGCTGGCCGCCCTGCTCGGCGTGCTCGTGCATGTGCAGGTGACGAACCAGACCGTCGGCCAGGCCCGTGACCTCGCGCTGTCCCGGCTGACGGACGCGACGGCGGCGTTCGAGGCCGGGGACTCGCTGCGGCCGGGTGCCGGCGTCGACCCCGAGGGGCTGCCGGAGCCGCTGCGGGAGCTGGCGGCGGCCGGGGAGCGCGGCACGATGGTCGCCGAGCACCGCGGGCGGCCCACGATGTGGGCGGCGGGCCCCGCCGACGGCGGACGGGCACTGGCCGTCGCGGTCGACTACGGCCAGCAGGCCCGTACGATCCAGGGGCTGGACTCGGCCATCCTGTGGTCGTCGGCGCTGGCGATCGGGGCGACGCTGATGGTGGGCGCGTTCGCGGTGACCCGGGTGACCGGACGACTGCACCAGACCGCGCGGGTGGCCCGGCGGATCAGCGCCGGCGATCTGGACGCGCGCGTGAACGACCCGCGCACGAAGGAGACCACCAGCCCGCAGGACGAGGTGGCCGCGGTCGCCACCGCGCTGGACTCCATGGCGTCCTCACTGCAGGGCAAGCTGCTGAGCGAGCAGCGGTTCACCGCCGACGTGGCGCACGAGCTGCGCACTCCTTTGACCGGTCTGCACGCGGCGGCGGAGCTGCTGCCCGCGGGCCGGCCGACGGAGCTGGTGCGCGACCGGGTCGCCGCGCTGCGCACCCTCACCGAGGACCTGCTCGAGATCTCCCGCCTCGACACCGGGCGGGAGCGGCTGGAGGTCGACACCGAGGAGCTCGGGGCGCTGGCCGAGCGGGTCGTGCGGGCCTCCGGAACCGACACGGAGGTCCGTGTCGTGCGGGACGCGCGCGTGGAGACCGACCGGCGGCGGCTGGAGCGGGTGCTCGGCAACCTGATCGCGAACGCGCACGCGCACGGGCGCCCGGCGGTGATGGTGACGGTCGACGGGCCCGTGGTGACCGTGCGGGACCACGGGGACGGCTATCCGGACTACCTCGTGGTGCACGGGCCGCAGCGGTTCCGCACCGAGGGCGGGGCGAAGGGGCACGGGCTGGGGCTGACGATCGCCCTGGGGCAGGCGGAGGTGCTCGGCGCGCGGCTGGACTTCGCCAACGCGCCGGACGGCGGAGCGGTGGCGACCCTGACGCTGCCTCGGCGGGGGCCGGGCGCCCCCGATGGCGCAGCGTGACGGGCACCCCCCGAACGCCGCACCTAATGTGGCGATTGATCAGCATTGCCCCCTTCAGGGAGGTACCCCCATGTCCGTGCGCCCCCTGTCCGTGCGCTCGCGTGCCACCCGCCTGCTCATAGCCACCGCCCTCGCCACCGCCGCCGCCGTCACGCCCGCCGCCGCGAGCGACGACAGCACCGCCCAGGGCTCCGACACCCGCGCCCCGCGCCTGTACAAGGGCATCGTCACGGCGAACCGACTGCTCCTGCGCAGTGCGCCGACCCGCGGCAGCCAGGTGATCCGGGCCGTCCAGCGGGGTGACTACGTCACGATCTTCTGCAGGACCACGGGCCAGAGCGTCCAGGGAAACCGCACCTGGTACTTCCTCACGGACGGCACCTGGGCCTGGGGTTCGGCCCGGTACATCAACACCATCGGCGCGACGCCGCGGTGGTGCTGACCCCCCGGGCAACACTCAAGCCGCACAAAGCCCACGAGAAGCACTATTTGGGTAAGTTCCGGACATGACCAAGGTCGGCACCACCGTGGCAGCGACGGACGCGCCCGCTCCCGCGGCGCGCCTCTCCCGGCGCCGGGGCGTCGAACTCGCCCTCATCCTTGTGGCCCTCCTGCTGTCCGTGTACGGATACTGCAACGTGGGCATCGCCCGCAGCGGCACCCTCCCGCCCGGCGCCGCCGGTTACGGTGCCGGGCTCGGCGTACTCGCTCTGCTGGCGCATCTCGCGGTACGGCTGCGTGCCCCGTACGCCGACCCGCTGCTGCTGCCCATCGGCGTCCTGCTCAACGGCCTCGGCCTGGTGCTGATCTACCGGCTCGACCTGGAGACCCCGGACGACTCGGCCGCGCCCACCCAACTCGTGTGGTCCACGCTCGGCGTGGGCCTGTTCATCGTGGTCGTCGCCGCCCTGCGCGACCACCGGATCCTCCAGCGCTACGCCTACGTGTGCGTGGTCGCCGCCCTCGTCCTGCTCACCCTGCCGATCTTCTTCCCGGCCGTGAACGGCGCCCGCATCTGGATCCGGATCGCCGGGTTCTCCATCCAGCCGGGCGAGTTCGCGAAGGTGCTGCTCGCCGTCTTCTTCGCCGCCTATCTCGCCGCCAACCGCAGCGCGCTGGCGCACACCGGCCGCACGGTCTGGAGGTTCACCAAGCTCCAGCTCCCCACCGGCCGCGCGCTCGGCCCGATCCTCGCCATCTGGCTGCTGAGCGTCGGCGTCCTGGTCCTGGAGCGCGACCTCGGTACGTCCCTGCTCTTCTTCGGCCTGTTCGTGGTCCTGCTGTACGTCGCCACCGGCCGCACCGGCTGGATCGCGGTGGGCCTGCTCCTCGCGGTGCTCGGCGCGGTCGCCGTCGGCCGCCTCGAGCCGCACGTGCACAGCAGGGTCGAGGACTGGCTGCACCCGTTCGCGTCGATCGAGGCGGGCCAGGGCCCCAACCAGCTCGCGCAGTCCCTGTTCGCCTTCGCGGCCGGCGGGGTCCTCGGCACCGGTCTCGGCCTCGGCCACTCCGTCCTCATCGGCTTCGCCACCAAGTCGGACTTCATCCTGGCCACCGCGGGCGAGGAGCTCGGCCTGGCCGGCCTCTCCGCGATCTTCCTCCTCTACGGCCTCCTCGTGGAGCGCGGCTACCGGGCGGGCCTCGCCCTGCGCGACCCCTTCGGACGCCTGCTCGCGGTGGGCCTCGCGTCGATCTGGGCGCTCCAGGTGTTCGTGATCGCCGGCGGGGTGACCGGCCTGATCCCGCTGACCGGCATGGCGATGCCCTTCCTCGCGCAGGGCGGCTCGTCGGTCGTCACCAACTGGGCGATCGTGGCCCTGCTGATCCGGGTGAGCCACTCGGCCCGCCGACAGTTCGACGGACAGGGGGCGCTGTGACCCGGCACATCCGGCACGCGGCCGCCTTCTGCGCCCTGCTGCTCCTGGCGCTCCTGGTCAACGCCGCCCGCGTCCAGGTCGTCCAGGCCCCCTCCTACGACGACAACCCGGCCAACCGCCGCCCCGACATCGCCCGTTACCGGCAGCCGCGCGGGAACATCCTGGTCGGCGACCGGCCGGTCACCGGCTCCCGCGACACCGGCGGCCGGCTCCGCCACGAACGGACGTACCCCGAAGGGCCGTTGTACGCGCCCGTCACCGGCTACGCCTCGCAGAGGTACGGCACCACCTTCCTGGAGCACACCGAGGACGGCGTCCTCTCCGGCACCGACCCGCTGCTCACCCCGCTCCCCCTCTTCAACGACGTGACCCGCGCCCGCAACCCCGGCGGCGACGTCGTCACGACCCTCAACCGGGCCGCGCAGCAGGCGGCGTACGAGGGGCTGGGGGGCCGGAAGGGCGCCGTCGCGGCGATCGAACCCGCGACGGGGCGGATCCTGGCGCTGGTGTCCGCCCCCTCCTACGACCCGGCGGAGCTGTCCGGCAACGGCCCGGCGGCGGCCGGCGCGTGGGCGCGGCTGACCGGAGATCCGGACCAGCCGATGCTCAACCGGGCCGTACGGCAGACGTATCCGCCGGGTTCGACGTTCAAGGTGGTCACGGCGGCGGCCGCGCTGGACGCGGGTGTGGTCCGGGACGTCGACGCGCCGACCGGCTCCCCCGACCCGTACACGCTGCCCGGGACGACGACGAGGCTGGCCAACGAGTCCGAGGGCTGCGAGAACGCGCCGCTGCGGGTGGCGTTCCAGTGGTCGTGCAACACGGTGTTCGCGAAGCTCGGCGTGGACGTCGGGGCGGACGACATGGTGTACACGGCGCAGGCCTTCGGCTTCAACGACACGGACCTGCGGATCCCGTTCCCGGTGGCGCGCAGCACCTTCGACGCGTCCGTGGACCGGGCGCAGCTGGCGCTGTCGTCGATCGGCCAGTACAACACGCGGGCCACGCCGTTGCAGATGGCGATGGTCGCGGCGGCCGTCGCGAACGGCGGGCAGCTACGGCCGCCGTACCTGGTGGAGCGCAGGCTCCGGGCGAACGGGGCGACGGTGTCCACGGCCGGTTCGCGTCCCACGCGCCAGGTGATGCTCCCGGCGACCGCGGCCCGGATGCGGCAACTGATGCGGGACGTGGTGCGCAAGGGCACGGGGACGAACGCCGCGATCCGCGGCGCGACGGTCGGCGGCAAGACCGGCACCGCCCAGCACGGCATCGGCAACGCCGGGACGCCGTACGCCTGGTTCGTGTCCTGGGCGCAGGGCCACACCGACCTGGAGGCGAAGGTCGCGGTCGCGGTCGTCGTGGAGGACGCCTCCGGCAACCGGGGGGAGATCACCGGGGGCGGGATGGCGGCGCCGATCGCACGGGCCGTGATGGAGGCGGTGCTCACCTCGTGAGACGGGGGCTACCGGAGGAGGAAAGGGCCGACCTAACGTTCGGTCATGACTGATGCCGCAGCCGCGTTCGAACTCGCCCAGGTCAATCTCGCCCGCCTCAAGGCCCCTCTGGATTCACCGCAGTTGAAGGACTTCGTCGACGCCCTCGACCCCGTCAACGCCGACGCCGACACCGCCGACGGCTTCGTCTGGCGGCTGCAGAGCGAGGAGGGCGACGCGACGGACATCGCGGTCTTCGGCGACGACTGGCTGATCATCAACATGTCGGTGTGGCGGGACGCCGACGCCCTGACCGCCTACATGTACCAGGGCCGGCACCGCGAGATGCTGGCCCGCCGCCGCGAGTGGTTCGAGCGGGTGCAGGAGGCGATGGCGACCCTGTGGTGGGTCCCGGCGGGCCACCGTCCCACGGTCGCCGAGGCGGAGTCCCGCCTGCTGCACCTGCGCACCCACGGCCCGACCCCGTACGCCTTCACCCTGCGGACGTCCTTCCCGCCGGGTGCCGGGGAGCCGGTCGCCCTGGACGTCCCCGACGACCTGGGCTGCCCCGTCTAGCGGCGTCGTCGGGATCACACCGGGCCCGGACCCGCGGATCCCAACTCGCGGGTCCGAACTCTCGGGTCCGAACTCGGCGGTCCGGACTCGGGGTTCGGACCCGTCATCGCGTCACCCCAGCTCCAGGCCGAACACCGCCTTCGCGTACGGTGCGCCGATCGCCCTCGGCCCGATGACGGTCGCCGCATCCGTCACGATGCCCGTCGGCCGGCCGCGCAGGACCCAGACCGCCCCGTTCCCGCCGTCCTCGCCCGGAGCGGCCGCGGCCAGGTCGGCGTACCGGTTGCCGTTGATGTCGAGGAGAGCGACCCGCGTGCCGAAGGCGTCGTCCAGCTCGGCCGTGCCCGGTACGCCGGCCGTGTCCTGGGTGAAGGCCTGGGCGCCCCGGCCCGTCAGCCCGGCCCGGCTGCCGCGCAGGACGACGACGGCGCCCGCGCCGTTGTCGTCGCCGACCGCCTTGGCGGGGACGCCGACCGCGAGGTCGTCGATGCCGTCGCCGGTGACGTCGCCGGCGGACAGGGCCGCACCGAAGCCGTCGTTGGTCTCGGTCGCTCCGGGCACACTCCGCGTGTCCTGGGTGTACGACTTCCACGTGCTGCGGGGACGGACCCCGGACGCCGAGCCGTAGGCCACCGTGACCGTCGAGTCGTTGGCGAAGCCGACGGCCACGTCGTCGTGGCCGTCGCCGTTCAGGTCGCCCAGGGCGACACCGCCGTCACCGCTGGGGACTTTGTCGCGCCCGTACTCCAGGCCCGAGGCGGAGCCGGTGTAGAAGTCCGTGCAGTAGTTGCCGTCCCCGCAGTACGTGTTGAGCGCGAGCTCGTCCCGGCCGTCGCCGTTCACGTCCCCGGTGGTGCCGTCCCTGACGTCGACGTACTGGAGGTGGTCGGGGTCCAGGGCGCTGCTGCGGGCGGGGGTGCCGGAGCGGCCGACGGGGCCGGTCCACACCGTGGCCGTGGTGCCGCGCGGGTCGTCGCCCGCTGAGCCGCCGGTGCGGAACAGGGCGAGGTCGAGCCGGCCGTCGCCGTCGAAGTCACCGGTCACCGTGAGCGAGGCCGGGATGGACACCCCGCCGCCGGACAGGCCCCGCGGCCCGCCCCACACCACGACCGCGTCGCCCGCCCGGGTCGCGCCCCCGACGACCAGGTCCGCGTATCCGTCGCCGTCCAGGTCACCCTTGGCGAACTGGGCGCCGAAGCCCTGGCCCTTGACCGGGCTGCCCGGAATACCGGCCGTGGCACGGCTTATGACGGCCCGTCGGCTGCTGGAGAGCCCGTGCGGTCCGCCGTACGTCACCGCCACGTAACCCGCCTTGCTCTGCCCGCCGACGGAGCCTCCCGGGGCGCCGACGGCGAGGTCGGCGTACCCGTCGCCGTTGAAGTCGTCGCGGACCGGGACCCGGGGCGCGGCCTGTGCGCTTCCCACCAGACCCGCCGGGACCGCACCCAGCGCGAGCAGACTCGCCACGAGCGGCACGGCCCAACGGGCGGACGAATTCCTGGACAACACGCGGAGACCCCCTGGTTACGGCAACACCGTCACCCCACAAGACGCCTCACCGCGCCCAGAGGTTGTGTCCTCGGTCGACCCACCGCTCGCCAGTGTTGCGCGCCGGCGACATGACGCCGCTGAGGACGGGTCTCTCCGAACGCCTCGCCGGAGACGGGACCTTCGGGGCCGCGGCGGGCGACGGCGTGGCTCCACCGCCGTCGGACCCGGGGTCGACAAGTCGCGCGCAGGGGATTGACGAGCTTGCTGACAAGCAGTCTCATAAGGAGCGAGTGAACCGCGGGTAACCGGACACGCCCCCGTACGACGAGGTGGAACAGCCATGACGACCACGACGGAAGCCGACGCGCTCGACGGGCTGCGGGACGCGCTCGGCCTGCTCAAGGACCGCGAGCAGGTGGCCGAGCGGCTGCTCGTCTCTTCCGCCAAGCACTCCTTCGACCCGGACGAGGAACTCGACTGGGACGCGCCCTTCGAGGAGGGCAAGTGGTTCTGGCCGCCGGAGCTGGTGTCGCTGTACGGCACGCCGCTGTGGAAGCGGATGGGCGAGGAGCAGCGGCTGCTGCTGTCCCGGCACGAGGCCGCCTCGCTGGCCTCGCTGGGCATCTGGTTCGAGATCATCCTGATGCAGCTGCTCGTGCGGCACATCTACGACAAGGCCGCCACGAGCGCGCACGTGCGGTACGCCCTCACCGAGATCGAGGACGAGTGCCGGCACTCGAAGATGTTCGCGCGGCTGATCTCCCGCGGTGACACCCCGTGGTACCCGGTGAGCCGGACGCACCATCAGCTGGGGCGCTTCTTCAAGACCGTCTCCACGACACCGGGATCCTTCACGGCCACGCTGCTCGGCGAGGAGGTCCTCGACTGGATGCAGCGGCTGACCTTCCCCGACGAGCGCGTGCAGCCGCTGGTGCGGGGCGTGACGCGGATCCACGTCGTTGAGGAGGCCCGGCACGTGCGCTACGCCCGCGAGGAGCTGCGCCGGCAGATGGTGACGGCGCCGAGGTGGTCCCAGGAGTTCACGCGCGTCACGTCGGGCGAGGTCGCCCGGGTGTTCTCGCTGGCCTTCGTCAACCCCGAGGTCTACACGAACGTCGGCCTGGACAAGCGGGAGGCCGTGGCGCAGGTACAGGCGAGCGGACACCGCCGCGAGGTCATGCAGACGGGTGCCAAGCGGCTCACCGACTTCCTGGACGACATCGGGGTGCTGCGCGGAGTCGGACGGCGCCTGTGGAAGTCGTCGGGCCTGCTGGCTTGAAGCCATCGCCCGGCACGCGGCACCGGGACCCTCGGCGCGGGTGTCGGTGCGGGCCCGCCGGTTACGCTGCGAGTCATGACCCCCGCCGCCACCCCCGCCTACCGCCGCCTCAGTGTCGAGGAGCGGCGCAGCCAGCTTCTCGACGCCGCGCTCGAACTGTTCGCGCACCGCGCCCCCGAGGAGGTCTCGCTGGACGACGTGGCGGAGGCGGCCGGGGTGTCACGGCCGCTGGTCTACCGGTACTTCCCGGGCGGCAAGCAGCAGCTGTACGAGGCCGCCCTGAGGTCCGCCGCGGAAGAACTCCGCCAGTGCTTCGACGAGCCGCGCGAGGGCCCGCTCCTCCCCCGCCTCGGTCGCGCCCTCGACCGCTACCTCGCCTTCGTCGACCAGCACGACGCCGGCTTCAGCGCCCTCCTCCAGGGCGGCAGTGTCGTGGAGACCTCCCGGACGACCGCCATCGTCGACGGCGTACGGCGGGCCGCCGCCGAGCACATCCTGCGCCACCTGGAGATCACCGACCCCGGCCCCCGGCTGCGCATGACCGTCCGGATGTGGATCACCGCCGTCGAGGCGGCCTCCCTGATCTGGCTCGACGAGGACAAGCAGCCGCCCGCCGACGAGCTGCGGGACTGGCTCGTGGACCAGTTCGTCGCCCTGCTCACCGTCACCGCGCGCCGGGACCCGCAGACCGACGCGCTCGTGCGGCGTGCGCTCGCGGCCGAGACCTGATCGACACTGGTGCGGTGAAGAGCGAAGACACCCCCTTCGAGGGCGGGCCCATGGACGGCCGCGTCCTGCCCGTGCTCGTCGGCCCCACCGGCCAGCCTCCCAAGACGTACCGCATCCCCGTCCCCGACGCGGCAGGCGGGCCGCCCACCGTGCTCGTCTACCGACGCGCGCCCCGGGGGCACAGCAAGCGGCTGGGCGTGCCGCAGGGATGGAAGTACGAGTACGACCCCCAAGGGGCGAGCGGCCGCCTGAAATGGCCCTGGTCGAAGCCGGACACGCCGCCGCGCACCGATCCGGACACCACGCCGCCCGGCAAGCCGGATGACGCGGACGAGTGACAGCGTTGCGCCGAACCGCGCACGCTCGACGCGCGAGGCGCGAGCGCTCGCCTGATGCTCACGGTGCGGAGGAAGGCGGAGGGGCCGCCTCCCCCGCACCGGAGGTGATGACGTGTCAGGCAAGGTGCTGCGTCTGGTCTGTACGGTGGCGGTGGCGGCGCATGTCGCCCTCGCACCGGTGTCCGCGGCGGCCGTCCCGGAACCCGGCGAGCGTTCCGTGGCCGAGCTGCTGACGGACCTTCAGCGGCTGTACCGCGAGGCCGAACAGGCCACCGAGTCCTACAACGCCACCGAGGAGAAGCTGAAGCGGCAGCGCGCCGAGACCGACCGGCTGGAGCGTGAGCTCGCCCGCGCCCGCCTCTCCCTGCACGACAGCCGGGGGGCGGCCGGACGGCTGGCCCGCCAGCAGTACCAGGGCGCCTCCGACATCTCCCCCTACGTACGCCTCCTGCTCGCCCGCGACCCCCAGCACGCCCTCGACCAGGGCCACGTCATCGGCCAGTTGGCGCGGGAGCGCGCCGAGACGGTGGGCCGTCTGACGGGCACCGAACGCCGGGCCGACGACCTCGCCCGGAAGGCCCGTAAGGCACTGGACGAGCAACTCACCCTCACCGAGCACCGCAAGAAGGAGCGGGACCAGGTCCGCACACGTCTCGACGAGGTCGAGAAACTCCTCGCCTCCCTCACCACCGACCAGCTGACCGCCCTCGCCGACCTCGAACGCACCGGCGTCGCCGAGGCCCAGCACACCCTCATGACCTCCGGCGCCCTCAGCGCCACCCGCGCCCCGTCCCCGGCCGGCGACCGCGCCCTGCGCTACGCCGTCCGACAACTCGGCAAGCCCTACGAGTGGGGGGCGGAGGGCCCCACGTCCTACGACTGCTCCGGCCTGACCTCCCAGGCATGGGCCGACGCCGGCACCCCGATCCCCCGCACCAGCCAACAGCAGTGGGCGCAACTCCCCCGAATCCCCCTGGAGGAGCTACGCCCCGGCGACCTCGTCATCTACTTCCCGGACGCCACCCACGTGGCGATGTACGTGGGCGAGGGCTGGGTGGTCCAGGCCCCCCGCCCAGGAGAGAACATCAAGCTCTCGCCGATGGCGTCGAACCCGGTCCTTGGAGCAGTACGCCCGGACCAGCACACCCAAGGGGCGCGGGGCGGTGTCGATATGCGGCTCCACCGCGGGGCGCGACCCGCCACGGACGACCCGCAGCCGCCCACAACCCCCTAGGGTCTTTCGTTCGGATCATGCCGGACCCCGCGAGCCCGGCATGATCCGAACGAGAGGCCCTAGGCCCCGGAAACCGACGCAAGATAAGCAGCAGTCTTCTCGGGCTCGTAGAAGAAGTTCTCGTAGTCCGCCGGATCGTTGAACCCATTGGCGAATCGATCCGCCACAGGCTGCAGCTGCCCGGCCGCACCGATCAAATTGAGGATGTGCTCCGGCGGCGGGGCCAGCATCGCATTGGTCCACTTCGTCACATACTGCGCCGTGTCCCAGTACCGCTCAAAAGCCCCCCGCATCCACTCCTCATCGAACGCCTTCTCCCCGCGCTCCAGGATCGAGGAGAGATAGGACGCCGCACACTTGGACGCCGAGTTGGAGCCCTGCCCGGTGATCGGGTCGTTGGCGACGACGACATCAGCCACACCGAGCACCAGGCCCCCACCGGGCAGACGACCGATCGGGTTGCGCACCGTCGGCGCATACCGGCCGGCCAGCGTGCCACCGGCGTCCGTCAGCTCGACCTCGGTGGCCCGCGCGTACTCCCAGGGCGTGAACTTCTCCATGAGTTCCAAGGTCAGGGAGAGGTGCTCCGCCGGGTCCTTGACGCCGTTGAAGACATCGAGCGGGCCGCCGGGTATGCCCTCCCAGAAGAGGATGTCGGCGCGGCCGGAGGTGGTCAGCGTCGGCATGATGAACAGCTCACCGACGCCGGGCACCAGGTTGCAGCGGACCGCCTCGAACTCCGGGTGCTCCGGGCGCGGGCCCAGCCCGTGGACGTAGGACACCGCGAGGGCGCGCTGCGGTTCGCTGTACGGGGAGCGCTCGGCGTCGCGGCCGAACATCGACACCAGCTCACCCTTGCCGGCCGAGACCAGCACCAGGTCGTACGTACGGGAGAAGTAGTCGAGGTCGGAGACCGCCGCGCCGTGGATGACGAGCTGGCCGCCGCGCTGGGCGAAGGTCTCCATCCAGCCGGCCATCTTCACGCGCTGGTCGACGGACTGGGCGTAGCCGTCGAGCTTGCCCACCCAGTCGATCGCGCGCTGCGTCGGCCCCGGGTCGTGCGAGCCGGGAGCCGCGACCGAGACGCCGAGTCCCTCGATCTTCGGGGCCTGCTGCTCCCAGAAGTTCAGCTGGAGGTCACGCTCGTGCTGGAGTGCCGTGTGGAACATGCACTGCGTCGACATGACCCGGCCGGAGCGGATCTCGTCCGCCGTCCGGTTGGACATCAGGGTGACCTCGTACCCGTGCGACTGGAGGCCGAGGGCGAGCTGGAGTCCGGACTGGCCGGCTCCGACGACGAGTATCTTCCGCATGCGGGGAACTTCTCCTACTCGGGGGTTTCGTCGAGCGCGTGGCCGACGAGGGCCAGGAGGGTCTCGATCACCGAGATCCGGCGCCGCGCGTCCATGATCATGACAGGTATATGCGCGGGAATCGTGAGCGCGTCGCGAACATCCTCGGGTTGGAACCGCTCGCTGCCGTCGAAGTGGTTGACGGCCACGACGTACGGCAGCCCGCAGCTCTCGAAGTAGTCCAGCGCGGGGAAGCAGTCCTTCAGGCGGCGGGTGTCGGCCATGACGACCGCGCCGATCGCGCCGCGCACCAGGTCGTCCCACATGAACCAGAACCGCTGCTGGCCCGGCGTGCCGAACAGGTAGAGCACCAGGTCGTCGTCGAGCGTGAGGCGGCCGAAGTCCATGGCCACGGTGGTGGTGAGCTTGCCGGGCGTGGCGGTGAGGTCGTCGACCTCCTCGCTGGCCTCGGTCATCAGCGCCTCGGTCTGCAGGGGCGTGATCTCCGAGACGGCGGTGACGAGCGTGGTCTTGCCGACGCCGAAGCCGCCCGCCACGACGATCTTCGTGGCGATCGGGGCTCGGGTGCGGTCCGTCTGCCAGGGCAGCAACGTCTCGTCGGTTTCGGGCTCGACAAGAGGTTCGAAGCGGGGGGAGACACCACGAGCGGCGTCAGAGACGACGGAGTCCACTCAGCACCCTTTCCAGCAGAGCTCGGTCCGGGCGGCCGGTGCCGTGCCCCGTCCCGGTTCCGTACACACGGATCTTTCCCTGGTCCGCGAGGTCGCTGAGCAGCACGCGGACCACGCCGAGCGGCATCCTCAACAGCGCGGCGATCTCGGCCACCGTGCGCATACGGCGGCACAGTTCGACGATGGCCCGCATCTCCGGCATCACAGCCGTCTTCAGCGAACCGTTCGTCAGTTCCCGGCGCTCCTCGGGGGCCTCCAGGGCGGCCACGAACGTCTCGACGAGGAGGACGTGGCCGAAGCGGGTACGGCCGCCGGTGAGCGAGTAGGGGCGCACGCGGGCGGGCTTGCGGTCGCCGCCGCGGGTGGGGAGCCTCTTCGGCGCGGTGCTCATCGGGTACTCCCGGCCGACTCGTTCTCCAGGGACTGCCGTAGCTCGCTGCGGAGTTCGGGCGTCAGGACGTGGCCGGCGCGGCCGACGAAGAGCGCCATGTGGTACGCCACCACGCTCATGTCGCAGTCCGCGGAACCGTGCACGCCGAGCAGGGAGCCGTCGCTGATGGACATCACGAAGAGGCTGCCCTCGTCCATCGCGACCATCGTGTGCCTGACCCCGCCGAACTGCATCAGCTTGGCGGCGCCGATGGTGAGGCTGCCGATGCCGGAGACGATGGTGGCGAGGTCGGCGGAGGAACCGCGCGGGCCGGTGGGTTTGCCGGTCTGCGCCTTGCGGGCCTCGGCGTTGTGGCCGGCGTCGGAGGAGAGGAGGAGCAGGCCGTCGGAGGAAACCACCGCGACCGACTGGATGCCCGGCACCTCCTCCACGAGATTCGTCAGTAGCCAGTGCAGGTTGCGGGCTTCACTGCTCAGTCCGAAGGTACTGGGCGCGGTCAACTGCTTGCCTCCTCGGCTGTGCCCCCCGTGGCTTCTTCGGCGTGTGCGTGCTGCGGTGCGGATGAGGTGGCCTCGCCGGGTGCCGGGGGCACCTGGTTCTGGCCGGTCTTCTCGGCGATCTCCGCCTCCACGTCGCGGTACCCCGCTTCCGCCCCCCGGCGGAAGCCACCGAGACGGCGACGCAGCGCCTCGGCATCCACGGAACCGCCGCGCTGCCGCGGCGGCGGGGCAGGCGCGTTGATCTTCGGGGTCCGCTTGGGCAGCCCCTTGTCGGTGAGTACTTCCTCGGGCTCGTCGGGTACCCGCTCATGCACCGCCTCGGCTTCCCCGCCGACCCCCGCGGGCCCGCTGGAAGCGGACGCGGCACCCGCAGGTTCCCCGGCCGAGGCTTCAAGCGCCGCCCGCAGAGCCGCCCGCCGCTCCCGGGCAGTGGCCCCGACGGACTCGGACTCACCTGCCACGGGCCCAGCAGGCCGGGTCTCGGGGGCCGCATCTCCGCCCGCACCCGCAGCCGCCCAAGACTCACGAGCCGCGCTCTCGGTGGGTTCGCCAGCGGCCCACACGGACGCGCCGGACCCGGACCCGGACTCGGACTCGGACTCGGACTCGGACTCGGAAGGAGCATCTCCGCCCGCAGCCGCAGCCGCCCAAGGCCCACGACCCACGCCCTCGCCGGGCTCACCAGCGGCCCACGCGGACGCGCCGGTCCCGGCGGCCTCGCCTGCGGCCGATGCAGGCCCAGCGGGCTGGGGCTTGCCGGACGCCGCTTCAAGGGCGGCCCGCAGAGCCGCCCTGCGCTCACGGGCAGTGTTCCCGGCGGGCGCGGGCTCAGCGGGCGCGGGCTCGCCTGCCACGGGGCCGACGGGCGCGGGCTCAGGGGGCTCAGCTTCGCTCGCACGCGCGGCCGCCCACGGGTCGCGAGCCGCGCTCTCGGCGGGCTCGCCAGCGGTCCACGCGGACTCGCCGGACTCACCCGCGGCCGACGCAGGCCCAGCGGGCGCGCCTGACGCATTTTCAAGGGCGGCCCGCAAGGCCGCCCGACGCTCACGGGCAGTGTTCCCGGTCTCCGCCCCTGCGTCGGGCTCGGGCTCGGCGGGTGCGTCCTCGGCCGGTCCCCGCTCGTGGGTGGTGGGCTCGGTGGACGCCTGGGGCGGGAGGAGCAGCTCCATCGTCATCTCGGCGGGCCGCTCCGGGGCCTTCGGGGCCGGCTCCGGCTCGGCGGAGGCCGCTTCCGGCTCGTTGGCGGTCTCCGGCTCGGAGTCGGTACCGAGCGCCGTCGGCTCCTGCTCCGCCGTCTCGGGTACGGCCTCCTGCGCGTCCCCGGTCGTCTCTACAACGCCCTCGGCCGCCGGGGCCTCACGTACGGCACCCTCGGCTGCCTCCGCGCCCTCTCCGGGCTCCGCAAGTACCTCTTCGGGAGCAGCAGTCCCCTCGGACTCCCGTACGCCCTCCTCGGCCACCCCGGACTGCGCGTCGGCCTCGTCGGCGTCCCGCACCGTCTTCTCCGCCAGCCTCACCATCGGGTCGCCGCTCGTGGAGCGGCCGGAGAGGACGTTGGAATTGACCTCGGCGTCGGCGCCCGGGAGGGAGAAGCTGTGGGTCGTACCGGCGAGGGGTGAGGAGGACGAGGAGGGGACCGCGGCGGAGGGGGCCGCCGCGAGGAGGGACTGCGGGAGGACGACGACCGCCGCGACACCGCCCTGCTTCTGCTCGCGCAGTTGCACGCGGACGCCGTGGCGGTGGGCGAGGCGGGCGACGACGTAGAGGCCGAGACCGAGACCCTCCTCGCCCTCCTGGTCGTACGGCGTCTCCGGGTCGAACTCGGCGAGGCGGGTGTTGAGGCGGGTCAGGCGGTCGCCCGCCATCCCGATGCCCTCGTCCTGGACGGAGAGCATGACCTCGCCGTTCTCCAGCAGCCAGCCGGAGACCTCGACGGGCAGGTCGGGCGGCGAGAACGACGTCGCGTTCTCCATGAGTTCGGCCAGCAGGTGCGAGAGGTCGTCCGCGGCGAACCCGGCGATGTGCGCGTGCGGCGGCAGCGCGGCGATGCGGACGCGTTCGTAGCGCTCGATCTCACTGACGGCCGCGCGGACCACGTCGACCAGCGGCACGGGGCCGGCGCTCTGCTGCACATGCTCCGTACCGGCCAGCACGAGGAGGTTCTCGCTGTGCCGGCGCATGACCGTGGCGAAGTGGTCGAGCTTGAAGAGCGTGGCGAGACGGTCGGGGTCCTGCTCGCGCTCCTCCAGGTTCTCGATGACGGCGAGTTGCCGCTCGACCAGACCCAGCGTGCGCAGGGCGAGGTTGACGAACGTACCGCCGATGCTGCCCCGAAGCCGCTCCAACTGTGCGGCGGAGTCGCTGAGTTCCGCGCGCAGTTCCTCGCGGGCGTCGGCCATCTTCTGGCGCTGCCCGACGAGGTGCTTGCGGTCGTCCTCCAGGGTGGTGACGCGCTCGTGGAGGGCGGTGGCGTGCGCGTGCAGGGCGTTGACGGAGCGAACGACCTGGGCGAACTCGTCGTTGCGGCCGGTGAACTTCACCGGCTCCTCCGCCGCCGGGTCCTCCGCCGCGGCCAGCCGGGCCGAGCCGAGGCGCAGGACGGCGAGCGGGCGGGTGAGGCTGCGGGCCATGCCGGTGGCCATGCCGACGGCCACCAGCATCAGCACGCCCAGCGCCGCGATCCGGATCTCCAGCGCCGTGACGTCGTCGTCCCGCAGCTTCTCGAGGTCCTTGGTGCGGTGGTCGAAGAGCGACGACTCCACCCCGACCATCGCGTCGACGCGGGCGGACAGGGCCTCGTCCAGCTTCTTGGCGTCGGTGTCGAGCTCGTCGTCACTCAGCTGCGGCTGGTCGGTGAGGGAGGCGAGGTACCGGTCGGCGGACTGGACGTCGGAGCCGGTGACCGTGGAGTCGTACGACGTCACCGCCGTCTTGGACGCGCTGTCCCGGAAGTCGGCGAGGGCGGCGTCGGAGCGCAGCCGGGCCTGCTGGGCGGCGGCGCTGAGGGCGTCGCGCTGCTTGGTGTCGGAGGAGACCACCTCGGTGCTCGCGACGCCGGTGACGGGGTTGACGACCGTCTGCTTGCTCGTCGGCACGTTGAGGGCCGCGAGGAGCAGTCCGCGGGCGGCGGCGGACTGCTGCACGGCCGCGTCGAGCTCGGCGAGGGAGTAGGTGCCGGAGCCCGCGCGGGGCGGCATCTGAGCCGCCAGCTGCTCGGCGAGACCGTGCAGCGCGGTGATGGTGGCGGAGTACGCCTGGTGCGCCTGGAGGGCGGTGTCCTTGCCGGTGAGGGCGGACCTGCGGACGGAGGCGATCGCGTCGAGGTCCTGGCGCACCGCGGGGGGCGTGTCCGAGTTGGCGCGCATCTCCTCGACCTGCCGGTCGACACGGGCGCTGCGCTGCTCGGAGGGCGCCTCGGACTTGACGCGGCCGGCCGCGATGTAGGAGGTGATCTCGTCGCGTTCGTCGGCGAGGGAGTGGGCCAGGGCAAGCGCGTCCTGGGTCTGCTCGGCGAGAACCACCAGGTCCTGGGAGTCCTTGAGCTGCCCGGAGGCAGCCAGGACCGACGGGGCGCCGGCCCCGGCGATGGCGGCGGCCACCACGGCCACGGCGACGATCAGCCGGTTGCGTACGTGGGTGGGGCGGCCCTTGCCGACGGGGGTGCGCTCCGCGCCCCTGTCGGGGGTTGTCTGCCTGCCTGTGCGCCGCGGCCGCGTCTTCTGCACCGGTGCTCGCATTCCTGACTCGTGTGCCCATGGGACGGGGTGACTTTTCGTCAACTGCTGCGTATGCCTTCCCCCATGCTCTCGGCGTCGTCGGAGCAGGGGGCCCCACCGGTCCCCGACCCTCCCAGCGCCGATGGGCGGGGGGCGCGCATCACCTGACCCGCCACCCGAAGGAGTGAACATCCAAGGAGAGTTGGCGGGCAAGTTTCTCTGGCGTGTGCGACTGCCTTGCACGGCCTGCCGGTTGGACGTGGGCGACGGGCTTTGACAGTATTCGCCGCCACATCTTCCCGGAGCTCAGCATTCCGCCTCAAACCGGGCGCCTGACCTGCTTCGGTGCACCCGTCCTGCGCCCGATGCCAGCCTTTTGCGGACCTTGTGGGGACCTCGTGCAGACTGGCCGGATGCGAACGGAACTTGTGTCGGAGCCCGGCGACAGGGCGTACCCCAACGAGGACTTCGCGAGTGTCGGACTGCCCGCCTCCGGACAGGGCGGTTCGCTCGTCGTCCTCGACGGTGTGACGCCACCGTCGAGCGGTACGGGCTGTCTGCATTCGGTCCCCTGGTACACAGCGCGCCTCGGCGGGGCGTTGACCGAACTGACCGTTTCACTCACGGATGTTCCCCTGTCCGACGCCCTGGCCCGCGCCATCGCGCGTACCTCCGAAGCCCACGCCAAAACCTGTGACCTTTCTCACCCGCGCACCCCACAGGCCACTGTGGCCGTCGCCCGCTGGTCCCCGGACACGGTCGAGTACCTCGTCCTGTCCGACGCGGCCCTGCTGCTGGAGTCCCCCGGCGGCCTGATCACGCCGGTCCTCGACGACCGCCTGTCCCGGCTGCCCCGCTCGGCCCTGCGCTCGGACGCCGTGATCGACGCCACGCTCCGCAACAAGCAGGGCGGGTTCTTCACGGCGGCCGCGGATCCCGCGGTGGCCGGCCGTGCGGTCACCGGCGTCCTGCCCCGCGCCGAGGTCCGCTCCCTGGCCGGCCTGACCGACGGCGCGACGCGATGGGCGGAGACATTCCGCGAGGGCGACTGGACAGACCTGTTCACCTTCCTGCGCAAGGAGGGCCCGGGGTCCCTGGTGGACCGGGTACGGGCGCTGGAGCGGGCCGACGCCGAGGAGCGGGCGTTCCTGGGCCGCGCCAAGACCCACGACGACGCGAGCGTGGTGTACGTCGAGCTGTGAGCCCGCGCCGGGGGCGGCGCTCGGCGGCCCGGTGGGCCAGGGCCGGTCGTTCGGGTCAGGTCGCAGGCAATCGAGGCCGGCCGGTCAGCGCAGCGTGGGGAGCGCGTGCCAGGCCCCGCGTCTGCGGCGTGATCCGAACGACAGGCCCTACCTCTCCATGCCCCGGTTCAGCTCGTGCAGCAGTCGGGCCAGTTCCGCGACCTCGCCGCGGTCCCAGTGGGCGAGCTTGCTGACATAGCGGGCGCGGCGGGCCTCGCGGACCTTGCCGACCCGGGAGCGGCCCTCCGGGGTGAGGTCGACCAGCCAGGCCCGGCCGTCGGCCGGGTCCGGCTCGCGGGTCACCAGGCCGAGCTCCTCCAGGGCGCGCAACTGGCGGGACATGGTCGCCTTGCCGACGCCGATGTAGCCGGCGAGTTCCGTGGCACGCTGGCGTCCGCACTCCTCCAGCCGGACGAGCAGCCCGTACGCGGCGGACTCCAGGTCCGGGTGGACCTCGCGGGCCATCTCACCCTGGCTGGCCCGGGCGCGCCGCAGCAGGACGGTCAGCTCCCGTTCCAGGGACAGGAACTCCTGGTCCACGTTCGCGTCCACGTTTGCGTCCTCGTGCACGTCAGCACCCCTGATCCGGTTTCCCGCTCTTCTGCAGAATCCTGCCGCGCCCAGGACCTGTCCGGGTCGCCGTCGCAGCTCCGTCAGTATTTCGCAGGAGTGGACCAATGGCGGCCTTCGGGCCCCTCGCGTGCCCGGGCGGGCATGGCAAAGCCCGGGTCTCCCTCACGGGGCCCGGGCCCTGCCTCATCCGGAGGCGTCCGTCACGCCGCCACCGGAACCTCCGGCGCCGCGCCGTTCGTGGCCGAGGCCAGCGCCAGCTCCAGGACCTGGCGGACGTCCGTGACGGTGTGGACGTCGAGCTTCTCCAGCACCTCGGCCGGGACGTCGTCCAGGTCGGGTTCGTTGCGCTTGGGGATGATCACGGTGGTGACCCCGGCCCGGTGCGCGGCGAGCAGCTTCTGCTTCACCCCACCGATGGGCAGGACCCGGCCGGTCAGCGAGACCTCACCGGTCATCGCCACGTCCGTACGGACCAGGCGGCCGGAGAGCAGCGAGGCCAGCGCGGTCGTCATCGTGATGCCGGCGCTCGGCCCGTCCTTCGGGACCGCGCCCGCCGGGAAGTGGATGTGCACGCCCCGGTCCTTCAGGTCACCGACCGGCAGCTCCAGCTCGGCGCCATGCGAGCGCAGGAAGCTCAGCGCGATCTGCGCCGACTCCTTCATCACGTCGCCCAGCTGGCCGGTCAGCGTCAGTCCCGCAGCTCCGGTCTCCGGGTCGGCCAGCGACGCCTCGACGTACAGCACGTCACCGCCCGCCCCGGTCACCGCGAGGCCCGTCGCCACGCCCGGCACCGAAGTCCGCCGCTCGGCCGGGTCCTGGGCGGACTCCGGCACATGGTGCGGCCGGCCGATCAGGGCGCGCAGGTCGTCGTCCGTGACGGTGAACGGCAGCTTCCGCTCGCCGAGTTCGTGCTGGGCCGCGACCTTGCGCAGCAGCCGCGCGATGGACCGCTCCAGGTTGCGCACGCCCGCCTCGCGCGTGTACTCGCCGGCCAGCTTGCGCAGCGCGCCCTCGTCGAGGGTCACCTCGTCCTTGTCCAGACCCGCCCGCTCCAACTGGCGCGGGAGCAGGTGGTCACGGGCGATGACGACCTTCTCGTCCTCGGTGTAGCCGTCGAGACGGACCAGCTCCATACGGTCGAGCAGGGCCTCCGGGATGGCCTCCAGGACATTGGCGGTGGCGAGGAAGACGACGTCGCTGAGGTCGAGTTCGACCTCCAGGTAGTGGTCGCGGAAGGTGTGGTTCTGCGCCGGGTCGAGGACCTCCAGCAGGGCCGCGGCCGGGTCGCCGCGGAAGTCGGAGCCGACCTTGTCGATCTCGTCGAGGAGCACGACCGGGTTCATGGACCCGGCCTCCTTGATCGCGCGCACGATCCGGCCGGGCAGCGCGCCGACGTACGTACGCCGGTGGCCGCGGATCTCGGCCTCGTCGCGGACGCCGCCGAGGGCGACGCGGACGAACTTGCGGCCCATGGCGTGGGCCACGCTTTCGCCGAGACTCGTCTTTCCGACGCCCGGCGGCCCCACGAGGGCCAGGACGGCACCGCCGCGCCGCCCTCCGACGACGCCGAGGCCGCGCTCGCCGCGCCGCTTGCGCACCGCCAGGTACTCGGTGATCCGCTCCTTCACGTCCTCCAGGCCCGCGTGCTCGGCGTCGAGGATCGCCTTCGCGCTCTGGATGTCGTACGCGGAAGCACTGTCATCGGTTCGCTCGTTCCAGGGCAGCTCCAGGACGGTGTCGAGCCAGGTGCGGATCCAGGAGCCCTCCGGGGACTGGTCGCTGGACCGCTCCAGCTTGTCGACCTCCTTGAGCGCGGCCTCGCGGACCTTCTCGGGCAGGTCGGCCGCCTCGACGCGGGCGCGGTAGTCGTCGGACTCCTCGCCGTCGCTCTCGCCGTTGAGTTCGCGCAGTTCCTTGCGTACGGCCTCCAGCTGGCGCCGCAGGAGGAACTCGCGCTGCTGCTTGTCGACGCCCTCCTGGACGTCCTTGGCGATGGTCTCGGCGACGTCCTGCTCGGCGAGGTGGTCGCGCAGTTGCTGGGTGGCGAGCTTGAGGCGGGTCACCGGGTCGGCGGTCTCGAGCAGTTCGACCTTCTGCTCGACGGTCAGGAAGGGCGAGTAACCGGAGTTGTCGGCGAGGGCGGAGACGCCGTCGATGGCCTGGACGCGGTCCACGACCTGCCAGGCGCCGCGCTTGCGCAGCCAGGCGGTGGCCAGGGCCTTGTACTCCTTGACGAGTTCGGCGACGTGGCCCGGCAGCGGCTCGGGCACGCTCTCGTCGATCCGCGTGCCCTCGACCCACAGCGCCGCACCCGGCCCGGTCGTCCCGGCACCGATGCGCACACGGCCTCGGCCGCGGATCAGGGCGCCCGGGTCACCGTCGGCCAGCCGTCCGACCTGCTCGACGGTGCCGAGGACGCCGGTGCTCGCGTAGGTCCCGTCGATGCGCGGAACCAGCAGCACCTTGGGCTTGCCGGGCTCCGAGCGGGCGGCGGCCTGGGCGGCCTCCACCGCGGCACGTACGTCGGCGTCGCTCAGGTCCAGCGGAACCACCATCCCCGGCAGCACGACCTCGTCGTCGAGCGGCAGCACGGGCAGGGTGAGCGGTGTGAACGGCGTGGACTCAGCAGCCATGATCTCCCCTTTGGCAGTCAAGTTGAGCTATGCCGACTCAATGCATGGCGCGCCCCGGATGTTCCCCAACCCTCGTTCGCTCTGAGCGATCACCTCTGCCGCGGGGGCCGACTCACCGCATAACGTCGCCACCGTAATAACCGAAATAGGCTAGTGGCCATTACACATGGGGTGGGCTGTGGACGGTGTCGTGCGGACGTGGGTGGACGGGTGGGTCGTGTCGCGCGGGGCCGCCCCGCCGGTGCGCGAGCCCTGGGGGTTCACCGTCGACGTGGGGCAGGCGGAGCACGTGTCGCGCCACGTCCTCGACGCCATGAACGACGCCGTCGAGGAGGAGACGGTTTGCAAGGTGGCCGAGGCGGTGACCGGTGCCGGGGTATGGCTGAAGGTGTTCCAGGATCCGTCGATCGTCGTGGACTGGCTGGGCACGGGCTGGTGGGTCGATCCCGAGCCCGGGTACCTGATGACGGTCCCCCTGGCGGACGCCGCCGGGGATGTGCCGGTCCCCGACGGCTACCGGCTGCGCACCTGGTCGCGCGGCGGTGTGACCCGTGTCCTGGTCGCCGCCGACGACGGTTCTCTCGCCGCGCGCGGCCAGGTCGCGCCGACCGGCGCCACCGCGGTCGTCGATCAGATCGAAACCGTCCCCGCCCACCGCCGCCGCGGCCTCGGCGGCCTCGTCGTACGCGCGTTGCAGCGCGTAGCGGTCGAACAGGGCGCGGAGACCGGCGTGCTGGCGGGGACTCCGGCGGGGCGAGCGCTGTACGAGAGCCTGGGCTGGCAGACGGTGGCACCGCTGACGAGCGCGAAGTTCACGGGGCGACCGGAAGGGCTTGACTGAGGGCGCGGCCCCGCTGCCACCGTCGTACCACCGGCCATGTGGCGATGCCGATGCCCAGGGAGATCAGGTGGCCCCAGTTCGTCATCGGGTCCGTTAGGGCGATCACGTCCAGGACGAGCGTCCAGCCGACCGCGGCCAGAAGGGGCCACCGCAGCCACGGCGTGAGCAGGCCGGCGAGGGCGCCGACGCCCGTGGCGACGCCGAAGCTGATGCCGTAGTCGAGGCGATGCAGGGAGCTGTCGGGCAGGTGGCCGGCCAGCACCGCGAGGCCCACCGGGACCTCGGTGGCGAGGGTGGCCAGGACGTGCCCCAGCAGGAACACACCGGCCGTGCGCGCACCGCCGATCCGCCGCTCCAGGCCGGTCAGGACCAGCAGGAACCCGATCGCGTACGGCGAGAGGAACCCGCCCGCGATCCACAACGCGCTCCCCACCAGCACCAGCACCGGCGTCCGCACCAGATGCGCCACATCCGTACTGGACCCCTGGTGCAGGGCGTACACGAGCGCGGGACCGGCATGTTCGGCGACGAACGAGGTGACGACGAGGACGGCGGCGTAGGCGAAGGTGAACGGGGTGCCGGTGGGAGTCGGCAACAGGCGCCACGGACGCGGGACACGACGGACGCGGACGCGCGGCACCTCGGACGGGACGACGACGGCCGTGCGACTCGTGTCGGTGGCGGAAGCCGGGACGGTGGGGGAAGCCATGACGGTGGCGGAAGCCGGGACGGTGGGGGAAGCCATGACGGTGGCGGAAGCCGGGTCGGTGGCGGAAGCCGGGACTGGCGCGGAGGCCGTGACGGTCGCGGGGGCTGCCACGGACCCGGCGTCCGCCGGCCCGCGCTGGCTCGGTATGCCGTCCAGCAAAGGCGAGGGCGCGGGCGCCGGCGAGGCCGGCGCGTCGGCCCGCGCGGTGTGCTCCGCCCGCACAGTCCGTTCCAAGGTGAGGCGCTCCTTCCGTATCGCCCCACCACCCTTCGCGCCGCACCGACCACCTGTCTGTGACCGACGCCACCCGGACGCCGATTCACAGCGAGTTCCCAGCCCACGCTCACCAGCGTCTTAATTCCTGCAACGGTCCGTCACACCGGTGCCAGGATGAGCACATGCCCACCGCTCACGACATTCCCGAAGTGCTGGACCGCCGTGAGGGCGCCTACGGCGAGGTCGTACTGCGCCGTCACGGCGAGCTGCTCCAGATCATCGCCAACGGCTGTTTCCTCATGGACACCTCCGACGGCCGCTCGGAGCGTTTGCTCGTCGACGCCGCCCTGGACGCCCTGGACGGGCGGGCCGCACCGCACGTCCTGATCGGCGGCCTCGGCGTCGGCTTCTCCCTCGCCCACGCCGCCGCCGACCCCCGCTGGGGACGGATCACGGTCGTCGAGCGTGAGCCCGCCGTCATCGACTGGCACCGCTCCGGCCCCCTGTCCGCACTGTCCCGCGACGCACTCGCCGACCCGCGCACGGAGATCGTCGAAGCGGACCTGCTCGATTTCGTCAATGAGAGATGCGACACGTACGACGCGCTGTGCCTGGACATCGACAACGGGCCCGACTGGACCGTCACCGACGGCAACCACGGGCTGTACGGTCCGGCCGGACTGGCAAGCTGCGCAAGGATGTTGAGACCGGGCGGGGTACTCGCGGTGTGGTCGGCACAGCCGTCGCCGGATTTCGAGGGAACCTTGGGGAATGCCGGGTTCCAACAGGTGCGTACCGAAGAGATCCCGGTTGCCCGAGGCGTTCCCGACGTCGTGCACGTTGCTGTAAGACCTGGATAGCAAAGGCGTGGTGCCTCCCCGTACGCTGCTCCCCTGACGCAGATCATTCAAGCGTCAATCGCAACCATGCGCAGACCGAGGAACCACCCCACTGGTTCCGGAAAGCACACTCAGGGGCGGGCGATGGAGCAGACACACACCTCCCACAACGGCGCGACCACGGCGACTCCGGGCGCTCAGCGGCGAGTCCTGGTGGTCGAGGACGACCCGACGATCGTCGACGCCATCGCAGCCCGACTGCGCGCCGAGGGATTCCTCGTGCAAACGGCGGGCGACGGTCCGGCGGCCGTCGACACCGCAGAGGCCTGGCAGCCCGATCTGCTGATCCTCGACATCATGCTGCCCGGCTTCGACGGTCTGGAGGTCTGCCGTCGTGTGCAGGCCGCCCGTCCGGTGCCGGTGATGATGCTCACCGCGCGCGACGACGAGACCGACATGCTGGTCGGGCTCGGGGTCGGCGCCGACGACTACATGACCAAGCCCTTCTCGATGCGGGAGCTGGCCGCGCGCGTGCACGTCCTGCTGCGCCGCGTGGAGCGGGCCGCGCTCGCCGCGACCACTCCGCGCAGCGGCATCCTGCGGCTCGGCGAGCTGGAGATCGACCACGCGCAGCGCCGGGTCAGGGTGCGCTCGGAGGACGTGCACCTCACGCCCACCGAGTTCGACCTGCTGGTCTGCCTGGCCAACACCCCGCGCGCGGTGCTGTCCCGTGAGCAGCTCCTCGCGGAGGTGTGGGACTGGGCGGACGCCTCCGGCACCCGCACGGTGGACAGCCACATCAAGGCGCTGCGCCGGAAGATCGGCGCCGAGCGCATCCGTACGGTCCACGGCGTGGGTTACGCGCTGGAGACCCCGACTCCATGAGCGAAGGGCGGTCGGCCGCACGGAGGAGCCCCGGGGAGCCCTGGGGCGGCGTACGCCCGTTCTCGATCAAGACCAAGCTGGGCGCGCTGGTCGTCATCTCGGTGCTGATCACCACCGGTCTGTCGATGATCGCGGTGCACACCAAGACGGAACTGCGCTTCATCACGGTCTTCTCGATGATCGCCACACTGCTCATTACGCAGTTCGTGGCGCATTCGCTCACCGCCCCGCTGGACGAGATGAACACGGTCGCCCGGTCCATCTCGCACGGCGACTACACACGCCGGGTGCAGGAGAACCGCTGGGACGAGCTGGGTGACCTGGCCCAGACGATCAATATGATGGCCGACGAGCTGGAGGCCCAGGACCGCCAGCGCAAGGAACTCGTGGCCAACGTCTCGCACGAGCTGCGCACGCCCATCGCGGGTCTGCGCGCCGTCCTGGAGAACGTCGTGGACGGCATCGCCGAGGCCGACCCCGAGACCATGCGCACGGCCCTGAAGCAGACCGAGCGACTGGGACGTCTCGTGGAGACGCTCCTCGATCTCTCCCGCCTCGACAACGGCGTCGTGCCGCTGCGCAAGCGGCGTTTCGAGGTGTGGCCCTACCTCTCGGGCGTGCTGAAGGAGGCCAACATGGTCGCCTCCGCGCGCGCGACGATGGGCTCGGGCGGCAGTCACACCCGTACCGACGTCCATCTGCACCTGGACGTCTCCCCGCCGGAGTTGACCGCGCACGCCGACCCGGAGCGCATCCACCAGGTGGTCGCCAACCTGATCGACAACGCGGTCAAGCACAGCCCGCCGCACGGCCGCGTGACGGTCAAGGCGCGGCGCGGGCCGCAGCCGGAGTCCTTGGCCATCGAAGTCCTGGACGAGGGCCCCGGCATTCCCAGGTCGGAGTGGCACCGCGTGTTCGAGCGGTTCAACCGAGGTGCGGTGCGCCGGCCGCACGGGCCGGGCAGCGACGGCGGTACGGGGCTCGGTCTGGCCATCGCCCGCTGGGCCGTGGATCTGCACGGGGGACGGATCGGAGTGGCTGAATCCGAGCGAGGTTGCCGGATTCTTATCACTCTTCCGGGAGAGACATCCGTGCCAAGTTGACGTAAAGTCCGAACCGGAGTCCCAAGATCCACCACTGTCCGCGCTGACGGACACGTGTGATCAGGGCCCAGGTCTGCGCGCTGCGCGCGCACGGCCCTCATCTCCGCATCCCTGTGCGGCACTTCTGAAGCGGAACCACGCTTGTTTCCCGCCATTTCCAGCCCCGAAACACACTTCGTAATGTGACTTACGCGACGATGAACGGGCCCGACCTGACCTTCACCGTGTTGGGGGCGTAGCCTTTATTCCCGCTGTCCATCACCTTGTGAAGCGGAAGAGGGCGGTTGCCGCCGTGTCGCCACAGTCCCCCAGTAACTCGAGCATCTCGACCGACGCAGACCAAGCGGGCAAGAACCCCGCTGCCGCGTTCGGTCCGAACGAGTGGCTCGTCGACGAGATCTATCAGCAGTACCTCCAGGACCCGAATTCGGTCGACCGCGCCTGGTGGGACTTCTTCGCCGACTACAAGCCGGGCGCCGCGGGCGCCCCGGCTCCGGCGGGCACTGCGGCCGCGGGGGCCGCAGAGACCACCACGGCCCCGGCGGCACCCGCCGCCCCGGCCGCCGCTGCTCCGGCGCCTCCCGCCGCCGCTCCGGCCCCCGCGGCCCCGAAGCCCGCGGCCGCCGCTCCGGCTCCCGCCCAGGCCGCCGCCCCGGCACCGGCTCCCGCGAAGCCCGCGGCCGCCAAGCCGAAGGCCGCGCCGGCCGCCGAGCCGGCCGCGCCCGCGGAGGGTCCCGAGTTCGTGACGCTGCGCGGCCCGTCCGCCGCGGTCGCGAAGAACATGAACGCCTCCCTGGAACTGCCCACGGCCACGTCCGTGCGCGCGGTGCCGGTGAAGCTGCTCTTCGACAACCGCATCGTCATCAACAACCACCTCAAGCGCGCCCGGGGCGGGAAGATCTCCTTCACGCACCTGATCGGCTACGCGATGGTGCAGGCCATCAAGGCCATGCCGTCGATGAACTACGCGTTCGGTGAGAAGGACGGCAAGCCGACCCTCATCAAGCCGCCGCACGTCAACCTCGGCCTCGCCATCGACCTGGTCAAGCCCAACGGCGACCGCCAGCTGGTCGTCGCGACGATCAAGAAGGCCGAGACGCTGAACTTCTTCGAGTTCTGGCAGGCCTACGAGGACATCGTCCGTCGCGCCCGCGACAACAAGCTGACGATGGACGACTTCACCGGCGTCACGGTCTCGCTGACCAACCCCGGTGGCCTCGGCACGGTCCACTCGGTGCCGCGTCTGATGCCCGGCCAGTCGGTGATCATGGGCGTCGGCTCCATGGACTACCCGGCGGAGTTCCAGGGCACCTCCCAGGACACCCTGAACAAGCTCGGCATCTCCAAGGTCATGACGCTCACGTCGACGTATGACCACCGAGTGATCCAGGGCGCCGCCTCCGGCGAGTTCCTGCGCGCCGTCGCGAACCTCCTCCTCGGCGAGAACGGCTTCTACGACGACGTCTTCGAGTCGCTGCGCATCCCCTACGAGCCGGTCCGCTGGCTCAAGGACATCGACGCCAGCCACGACGACGACGTCACCAAGGCCGCCCGCGTCTTCGAGCTGATCCACTCCTACCGGGTCCGCGGCCACGTCATGGCCGACACCGACCCGCTGGAGTACCAGCAGCGCAAGCACCCCGACCTGGACATCACCGAGCACGGGCTCACCCTGTGGGACCTGGAGCGCGAGTTCGCCGTCGGCGGCTTCGCCGGCAAGTCCCTGATGAAGCTGCGCGACATCCTCGGCGTGCTGCGCGACTCGTACTGCCGCACCACCGGCGTCGAGTTCATGCACATCCAGGACCCCAAGCAGCGCAAGTGGATCCAGGACCGCATCGAGCGCTCGCACTCCAAGCCGGAGCGCGAGGAGCAGCTGCGCATCCTGCGCCGGCTGAACGCCGCGGAGGCCTTCGAGACCTTCCTGCAGACGAAGTACGTCGGCCAGAAGCGCTTCTCCCTGGAGGGCGGCGAGTCCGTCATCCCGCTGCTCGACGCGGTGCTGGACTCGGCCGCCGAGTCGCGCCTGGACGAGGTCGTCATCGGCATGGCCCACCGCGGCCGCCTGAACGTCCTGGCGAACATCGTCGGCAAGTCGTACGCGCAGATCTTCCGCGAGTTCGAGGGCAACCTCGACCCGAAGTCGATGCACGGCTCCGGCGACGTGAAGTACCACCTGGGCGCCGAGGGCACCTTCACGGGCCTGGACGGTGAGCAGATCAAGGTCAGCCTGGTCGCGAACCCGTCGCACCTGGAGGCGGTGGACCCGGTCCTGGAGGGCGTCTCGCGCGCCAAGCAGGACATCATCAACAAGGGCGGCACGGACTTCACGGTCCTGCCGGTGGCGATCCACGGCGACGCGGCCTTCGCGGGCCAGGGCGTGGTGGCCGAGACCCTGAACATGTCGCAGCTGCGCGGCTACCGCACCGGCGGCACGGTCCACATCGTCATCAACAACCAGGTCGGCTTCACGGCCGCCCCGGAGTCCTCCCGCTCGTCGATGTACGCGACGGACGTGGCGAGGATGATCGAGGCCCCGATCTTCCACGTGAACGGCGACGACCCCGAGGCCGTCGTGCGCGTCGCACGCCTGGCCTTCGAGTTCCGCCAGGCGTTCAACAAGGACGTGGTGATCGACCTCATCTGCTACCGCCGCCGCGGTCACAACGAGTCGGACAACCCGGCCTTCACCCAGCCGCTGATGTACGACCTGATCGACAAGAAGCGCTCGGTGCGCAAGCTGTACACCGAGTCCCTGATCGGTCGCGGCGACATCACCCTGGAAGAGGCCGAGCAGGCCCTGCAGGACTACCAGGGCCAGCTGGAGAAGGTCTTCACCGAGGTCCGCGAGGCCACCTCGCAGCCCGTCGCCGGCGACTCCCACGACGGGCAGGACACCTTCCCCGTCGCGGTGAACACCGCGGTCTCCGCCGAGGTCGTCAAGCGCATCGCCGAGTCCCAGGTAAACGTCCCCGACCACATCACCGCGCACCCGCGCCTGCTGCCGCAGCTGCAGCGCCGTGCGGCGATGGTCGAGGACGGCACGATCGACTGGGGCATGGGCGAGACGCTCGCGGTCGGTTCGCTGCTCCTCGAGGGCGTGCCGGTCCGCCTGGCCGGCCAGGACTCCCAGCGCGGCACCTTCGGCCAGCGCCACGCGGTGATCATCGACCGGGCGACCGGCGAGGAGTTCACGCCGCTGAACTACCTCTCCGAGGAGCAGTCGCGGCTGAACGTCTACAACTCGCTCCTCTCCGAGTACGCGGCGATGGGCTTCGAGTACGGCTACTCGCTGGCCCGGCCCGACGCGCTCGTGATGTGGGAGGCGCAGTTCGGCGACTTCGTCAACGGCGCGCAGACGGTCGTGGACGAGTTCATCTCCTCGGCCGAGCAGAAGTGGGGCCAGACGTCCGGCGTCACCCTGCTCCTCCCGCACGGCTACGAGGGCCAGGGCCCGGACCACTCGTCCGCCCGCCCGGAGCGCTTCCTGCAGATCTGCGCCCAGAACAACATGACGGTCGCGATGCCGACCCTGCCGTCGAACTACTTCCACCTCCTGCGGTGGCAGGTGCACAACCCGCACCACAAGCCGCTGGTCGTCTTCACCCCGAAGTCGATGCTGCGTCTGAAGGCCGCGGCCTCGAAGGCGGACGAGTTCACGACGGGCCAGTTCCGCCCGGTCATCGGCGACGTGTCGGTCGACCCCGCCGCGGTCCGCAAGGTCGTCTTCTGCGCGGGCAAGGTCTACTACGACCTGGAGGCCGAGCGTCAGAAGCGCGGTGTCACGGACACGGCGATCATCCGCGTCGAGCGCCTGTACCCGCTGCCGGGTGCCGAGCTCCAGGCGGAGGTCAACAAGTACCCGAACGCCGAGAAGTACCTGTGGGCCCAGGAGGAGCCGGCGAACCAGGGTGCCTGGCCGTTCATCGCCCTGAACCTGATCGACCACCTGGACCTGGCGGTCGGCGCCGACGTGCCCCACGGCGAGCGTCTGCGGCGCATCTCGCGCCCGCACGGCTCGTCCCCGGCCGTCGGCTCCGCCAAGCGCCACCAGGCCGAGCAGGAGCAGCTGGTGCGCGAGGTGTTCGAGGCGTAACCAACGCCCTCGCAGGCCGTACGTGACCGGGCCGCACCCCCACTTCCGGGGGTGCGGCCCGGCCGTTTCCGCCCACTTATCCTTGAGCCATGTACTTCACGGACCGTGGCATCGAAGAGCTGGAGAAGCGGCGCGGCGAGGAGGAGGTCACCTTCGAGTGGCTCGCCGAGCAGCTGCGGACGTTCGTCGACCTGAACCCGGACTTCGAGGTGCCGGTGGAGCGGCTGGCGACGTGGCTGGCCCGGCTGGACGACGAGGACGAGGAGTAGATCGGTCGTACAGGTCGGTCGTACAGGTCGGTCGTTCGGAGCGGTTTGCCTGGGGGCGCCTTGACGGCGCCCCTTTTTGCTGCCGTTTTCGTGGGCCGGGCCGTCAGTCGGGTGGGTGAGCGAGGTCGTACGCCAGGGCGAGCACGCCGTGAGCCACGAGAAGCGCTCCTGCGGCCGCCCAGCCGCCCCTGTGGCGCCGTAGGCCCGAGAGGGCGAGGGGCAGGCCCGCGGCGATCTGAGCGAGGGCCAGGGTGCGGGAACGGGGTGTCGGGGACCAGGGGAGCCAGGGGTTCGGGGGACTGCTGCTGCTGGGGCTGGGGGGTACCGGTGGCTCCGGCTCCGTGCGGCGCGTCGGCCACTCGATCTCCCGGGTGCCCGACTGGGCCCGGGCCGCCTCGCGCAGGTGGCTCGTGGGGGCGCCGGGGATGAGGTCGGCCGGCAGGGAGACACCCGCGCGCGTGAGGACGGCGAGGAGGGCGCGCAGGCGGGCGGGGGCGTCGGCGCCGGGGACCGGTTTCGTGAGCGGGTCGAGGGACTGCACGTCCAGGACGGGGTCCAGGCCCAGACGGGTGGCGAAGGTGCGCATGGCCTCGTCCTCGCCTACAGGGGTGCCGTCGGCGAGCCAGACGTAGGCGACGGTGCGGCGGAAGCCGGAGGCGAGGGTGTAGCCGGCGCGGTCGGCGTCCCACCAGAGCGCCAGTACGGGCGTGGAGGCGCCGACGGCCAGGGCGGTGGCCCAGCCGGTGAGGACGCGGTCGACCGGATCGCCGCCGCGCTGCCACGGGGTGCCCTCGGGGACGAGGACGCTCCAGTCGTCGCCTGCGCCCGCCAGCAGCAGGGGCTCCCGCAGGAGGTGGGCGGCGGGGGCGACGGAGTCGGGGGCCGCCCGGCAGAGCAGCAGGGCACCGGGCGCGGCGCCCGCCCGGGCGCGGGCGGATCGGTGTTCCGTCGGCATGCTCACACGCTAGGACAATTGTCACCTTTGGGGCTCGTCGATCACCAGAAAGGGTGTCTTGACTTTCGACGTCCGCGATATATCGTGTTTTACGTAAGACGCGATATGGCGTGTCGTGTCGACGGGGAGGTCGTCAGCATGTCCGAGTGGTCCGTGTCAGAGCCGGGGAAGCTCACCTTCGACGAGCCGGTGAGCGAGCTCCAGGTGCGCATCGTCCATGGAACGGTGAACGTCGTGGGGACCGACGAGGGTTCCGCCCGTCTGGAGGTCTCCGAGCTCGACGGCCCGCCCCTGGTGGTCACCCAGGAGGGCGGCACGCTCACGGTGGCGTACGAGGACCTGCCCTGGAAGGGCTTCCTCAAGTGGCTCGACCGCAAGGGATGGCGCCGCAGCGCCGTGGTCTCCCTGGCCGTTCCGGCGCCCACACGCGTGGAGGTGGGTGTGGTGAGCGCCGCGGCCGTGGTCTCCGGGATCGAGGGGCGCGCCGAGGTCAAGGGGGTCTCCGGGGACACCACGCTCGTGGGCCTCGCGGGGCCGGTGCGCGCGGACACCGTCGCGGGGAACGTGGAGGCCCAGGCCCTCTCCGGCGACCTGCGCTTCAACTCCGTCTCCGGGGACCTGACCGTGGTCGACGGCGCGGGCTCCTCCGTGAAGGCCGACTCCGTGAGCGGTTCGATGATCGTCGACCTGGACCCGACGGCCCGGCCCACCCACGTCAGCCTCACCAGCATCTCGGGCGAGATCGCCATCCGGCTACCCCATCCGGCGGACGCGGAGGTGGAGGCGAACACGGCCAGCGGCGTGGTCTCCAACGCCTTCGAGGACCTGCGGGTCAGCGGCCAGTGGGGCGCCAAACGGATCACCGGGCGCCTGGGAGCGGGCAACGGGCGACTGAAGGCGACGACGGTGTCCGGGTCCATCGCGCTGCTGCGGCGACCGCAGGAGGACGAGGAGGGCGACGGCCCCTGGGAGGCCGAGCCCGAGCCGCCCTACGCCGACCGGGTGAGCCGGGCCGCGCCTCCGACGCCCCCCGGCGAAGACTCCGCGACCGCAGCCGACCCGCCTACAGCCTTCGACTCCGCTTCCGACCCGGTGGACCCGACGGACCCTGCGGACAGCGGGCGGGCCACCCCGGGGGACAATTCCGGTTCCGGCCCGGGCGGGGACGCGAGCGCGATCGACGCCCCCGCCGACGGCACGACCGACAAGAAGGTGCTCTGACATGCCTCCCGTCTTCGCCCACGGCCGCCTCCGCCTGTACCTGCTGAAGCTGCTGGACGAGGCCCCGCGTCACGGCTACGAGGTGATCCGCCTCCTGGAGGAACGGTTCCAGGGGCTGTACGCCCCGTCGGCGGGCACGGTCTATCCCCGCCTGGCCAAGCTGGAGGCCGAGGGGCTGGTCACCCACACCACCGAGGGCGGCCGCAAGGTGTACGCCATCACGGACGCGGGCCGCGCCGAACTGGCCGACCGCAGCGGTGAGCTGGCCGACCTGGAGCTGGAGATCCGCGAGTCGGTCGCGGAGCTGGCCGCCGAGATCCGGGCCGACGTCCGGGGCGCGGCGGGCGACCTGCGGCGCGAGATGCGCGCGGCGGCCTCCGAGGCCCGCCGGAGCACCGGCACCGGCACCGGCACCGGCGAGAGCGGCCCCTTCGGGGAGTTCGGCGCCCACGGTGCATACGGCGAGTACGCCGACAAGGAGGCGTGGCGCGCCGCGAAGGAGGAGATGCGCCGCGTCAAGCAGGAGTGGAAGGAGCAGGCGAGGCGGGCCAAGGACGAGAGCCGCCGCGCCCGTGACGAGGCCCAGCGGGCGCGCCGCCAGGCCAAGGAGGCCCAGGACCGGGCCCGGACCCAGACGCAGGAGGAGGTGCAGCGCATCGCCCGGCGGGTCCAGGAGCAGGTGCAGGACCACTTCGCGCGGGGCGACTGGCCCACGGGACTGCGGGAAGGGCTGACCGAACTGGCGAAGGAGTTCGGCGAGTTCGGCAAGGACTTCGGGTTCGGCCGGACAGGCCCCGGTGGCAGGACGGCGACCGCGGAGCCGGAGTACGGGCAGACCCCGGAGGACTTCCCCGCCGACTACGAGCCCGCCTGGGCCCACGAGGACCCCACCGGCGATCCGGCCCGTGACCTGGACCGCCTGCTCGACCGCTTCCGCGACGACATCCGCGACGCGGCCCGTGACCACGGCATCACCTCCGACCAGCTCCGTGACGCCCGCCGCCATCTGTCGACGGCGGCGGCGCACATCGGGGCGATACTGCGGACGCCGAGAGGCTGAGGGGCCGCAGGGACGACCAGCGGGCGCCCCGCCCGGCGGCCGCCGGCGCGGGCGGAGAGCTCAGCTCGCCCGCGCCTCTCCCCCGCCGTACAGCACGCGTGTCAGCGACTCGTAGGTCACCCCGTGGTCGGCGAGGACCTCGGCGGGGACGCCGGGGCCGGTGGTCAGGGCCAGGAGGACGTGTTCGTCGCCGACGTGGCGGTCGCTGTGGGCCAGGGCGGCTCGCAGAGCCCTGACGAGGACGTCCTTGGCGTCCCGGCTGAAGGGACGGCGCCCCGACCACCCGCGCCTGTCCTTGCGGTCACCGGACATGGCGCCGACGCCGTGCACCTCCTCCACCCGGGAGACGATCTCGGAGACGTCGATGCCGAGGCCGGCGAGGGCGTCGGTCTGCGCCCGGGACAGCCCCGCGCGCCGACGTGCCTCGTCCAGCTCCCGCCGCACCGACTCCCCTCGTGCGGCGAGCCCCAGCGCGGTCAGCGCGAAGGCGGCGCGGCCGGCCTCGCGGTCCAGCACGGCGAGCAGGATGTGCTCGCCGTCGACATGGCGCGACCCGGAGCGCTCGCAGTGAACGACTGCTCCGCGCACCACATCACGCGCGTCCTTCGTGAACCGTTCGAACATCACTGCCTCCCGTACTTCTTGTGCACGGCCTGCCTGCTGACGCCGAGTTCGGCGGCGATCTCCTGCCACGACCAGCCCTGATTGCGCGCACTGCGCACCTGCACCGCCTCCAGCTGCTCCAGCAGCCTGCGCAGCGCGGCGACGGCGCGCAGTCCGACCCGCGGATCGCGGTCACCCGCGCGCTGGGCGAGATCCGTTGCTTCGGTCATGACGTCAACTTACGTTGACACGCGAGGTAATGTCAACCACAGTTGACACGGGAGGGATGCGAAAGGCGGGTCCGGGGCCCCGGACCCGCCCATGACACGAGGCAGAACGTCAGGAGTGGTTCGTGAGGACGATCTTCCCGAACTGGTCGCCCGAGGCCATCCGTGCGAAGCCGTCGCGGGCCTGGTCCAGCGGGAGCACCTCGTCGATGACGGGGCGTACGCCGGTGGCGGCGCAGAAGGCGAGGAGATCCTCCAGTTCGTCCTTGGTGCCCATGGTGGAGCCGACGACCTTGAGCTCGAGGAAGAAGATGCGGGTCAGTTCGGCGTGCGAGGGCCGGTCGCCACTCGTCGCGCCGGAGATGACGAGCGTCCCGCCGGGCTTCAGCGACTTGATCGAGTGGGACCAGGTGGCGGCGCCGACGGTCTCGATGACTGCGTCGACACGCTGGGGCAGCCGCGCCCCCGGCTCGACCGCCTCGACAGCACCGAGTTCCAGGGCCCGCTTGCGCTTGGCCTCGTCCCGGCTGGTGGCGAAGACGCGGAGCCCCGCCGCCTTTCCGAGAACGATGGCGGCCGTGGCGACACCGCCTCCGGCGCCCTGGACGAGGACCGAGTCGCCCGGCCGTACGCCGGCGTTGGTGAACAGCATGCGGTAGGCCGTGAGCCAGGCGGTGGGCAGGCAGGCGGCCTCCTCGAAGGAGAGCTCCTTGGGCTTGGGCAGGATGTTCCAGGTCGGCACGGCGACCTGCTCGGCGAAGGTGCCCTGGTAGTGCTCGGTGAGGATGGAGCGGGGTTCGGCGGGCCCGACACCGTGTCCGGTCTGGCCGATGACGGAGTGCAGGACGACCTCGTTGCCGTCCGCGTCGACGCCCGCGGCGTCGCATCCGAGGATCATCGGCAGCTTGTCCTCTGCGAGGCCCACACCGCGCAGGGACCAGAGGTCGTGGTGGTTGAGGGAAGCGGCCCTGACATCGACGACACTCCAGCCCGGCCGGGCCTCGGGAGCCGGACGCTCCCCCAACTCCAGGCCGGAAAGCGGCTGGTCACGGTCGATTCGGGCGGCGTAGACGGCGAACATGAAGCCGACGATAGGGTCCCGACGTCACCGACGAAACCGCGCAGCCATGTGAGACATCCCCTCTTGCGCGGCGCTGCGCGACCTGCGGCGGGTCGAGCCGTCTCCCGAGCCGATCGGGCACCCGGCACCGCGGCCGGGCGGGTGGGCCGCGCCCGGCGCCGAATGGGCACCGCCCGCGCCCACCCGTGCCGCCCCAGCGGCACGACCCGCTACCACCGACACACCCGAACGGACAGGCGGATGGGCAAAAGAAACGGCCTCGCCCAGACAGGCGAGGCCATTCAGCGCGAGCTCAGCGCGAGCTCACCTCACGCCCGAGCGACCCCCTCAGCACGGGCCGCCGCGGCCACCGCCGCCGTGACCGCCGGAGCGACACGCTCGTCGAAGGGCGAGGGAATGACGTAGTCGGCCGCGAGATCGTCGCCGACGACCGCCGCCAGCGCCTCGGCCGCCGCGATCTTCATGCCCTCGGTGATCCGGGAAGCCCGCACCTGAAGCGCACCCGCGAAGATGCCGGGGAACGCCAGCACGTTGTTGATCTGGTTCGGGAAATCGGACCGCCCGGTCGCCACGACCGCCGCGTACTTGTGCGCGACGTCCGGGTGCACCTCGGGGTTCGGGTTGGCCATCGCGAACACGAAGGCACCCTCGGCCATCGAGGCCACGGCCTCCTCCGGGACCGTACCGCCGGAGACGCCGATGAAGACGTCCGCGCCCTCCAGCGCCGCTTCCAGCGAGCCGGAGATCCCCGACTTGTTCGTGAACTCGGCGAGCTCCGCCTTGACCGCCGTGAGGTCGCCCCGCTCACGGGAGACGACACCCTTGCGGTCCGCGACCGCGACGTCCCCGATACCCGCCTCGACCAGCATCTTCGCGATGGCGACCCCCGCCGCCCCCGCACCCGAGATGACGGCCCGCAGATCCCCGATCGTCCGCCCGCTCAGCCGCGCGGCGTTCCGCAGCGCCGCCAGCGTCACGACCGCCGTACCGTGCTGGTCGTCGTGGAAGACGGGAATGTCCAGCCGCTCCTGGAGCTTCCGCTCGATCTCGAAGCACCGCGGCGCCGAGATGTCCTCCAGGTTGACGCCGCCGAACGAGGGAGCCAGCCGCACCACGGTCTCGACGATCTCGTCGACCTCCGTGCAGGCCAGCGCGATCGGCACCGCGTCCACGCCGCCGAACTGCTTGAAGAGGATCGCCTTGCCCTCCATCACCGGGAGGGAGGCCTCGGGGCCGATGTCCCCGAGCCCCAGGACGGCCGTACCGTCGGTCACCACGGCGACCACGGACGACTTCCACGTGTAGTCGTGGACGAGCTCCGGCTGCTCCGCGATCGCGGTGCACACGCGCGCGACGCCGGGAGTGTACGCGAGGGACAGGTCGTCCTTGTCACGGACGGGGACGGTGGCCTGCACGGCCATCTTTCCGCCTCGGTGCAGTGCGAACGCCGGATCGAAGGAATCGAGGGGCTCCGCACCGCCCTCCTGGTCCGTTTTGTTCTCGCTGCGAGGATTGACGATCTCCGCTGCCACTGTGTCTTACCCCTTAGATGTTCATGGTTTGAGGGTGGCCACTCCCTGGTGAGGGGTGGGCGGGCACCACGTACGGCCCTGTCAGTGATACGTACGGGCCTACGCGACGGGCGCGCCGCACACGCGCCCTGGGCCCCGGATAGGGGTGTAAAGAACCTTCTTACCCGACGGACCACGGTCAGGACGAGTCCATAACGTCAAGGTCACACGTCACGAGAGCACCGATGACTGAATATGGGGACAAGTTCTGGACAACCTCTTGACAAGGGCTCAAGTAGTCACACGTCAGACACCCGGACGTCGCACAGTGCGAGATAGGCCGCAGATTTTCCGGCCGGAAGGGTGGATTCCTGTAGAAGGTCCGGCCGTGTTGTACCGGAGTGGTGCGGTTCGGGGGTCGCCCGTTATCCGATTTTGACATGGCCGGTCCCCTGAACGGTTCAGTCCGAATGGCAAGATGCCGTAATCACACAAGGTCGCGACACTCGATGGCGTGTGCACTCGTCGACCCATCGGCAACTCCACCCATCCGCCGGAGGAACCCAAAATGACCGCAAGCTCCACCCGTCGTACGACCGCCGCGCGCTCCCGGCTAGCAGCGGTCGGTGCAATCGCGGTCGCGGGCACCCTGCTCCTCGCCGGCTGCGGTGACCAGACCAACGACTCCGGTTCGAAGAGCAGTGACACCGCCTCCGCCGCGAGTTCGGCCCCGCTCGCCGACAAGCTGCCCCAGGCCATTCGCGACAAGGGCGTCATCAAGGTCGGCTCGGACATCGCGTACGCGCCGGTCGAGTTCAAGGACAGCTCGGGCAAGACGGTCGGCATCGACCCGGACGTCGCCGACGCGCTGGGCAAGCAGCTCGGCGTGAAGTTCCAGTTCGAGAACGGCACCTTCGACACCCTGATCACCGGTCTGCGCTCCAAGCGCTACGACATCGCGATGTCCGCGATGACCGACACCAAGGACCGCCAGGAGGGCATCGACTCCGAGACCGGTAAGAAGGTCGGTGAGGGCGTCGACTTCGTGGACTACTTCACCGCGGGTGTGTCGATCTACACGAAGAAGGGCGACGACCAGGGCATCAAGACCTGGTCCGACCTGTGCGGGAAGAAGATCGTCGTGCAGCGCGGCACTGTCTCCGAGGACCTCGCCAAGGCCGAGTCCAAGAAGTGCGCCGGCGGCAAGACCATCGCCATCCAGGCCTTCGACAACGACCAGCAGGCCCAGACCCGCCTGCGCGCGGGCGGCGCGGACGCCGGTTCCTCCGACTTCCCGGTCGCCGCGTACGCCGTGAAGACCTCCGGCGGCGGCAACGACTTCCAGATCGTCGGCGACCAGGTCGAGGCCGCCCCGTACGGCATCGCAGTCGCCAAGAACAGCGCCCAGCTGCGGGACGCCCTGAAGGACGCGCTGGACGCGATCATCAAGAACGGCGAGTACGACAAGATCATCCAGAAGTGGGGCGTCGCCGACGGCGCCGTCAAGGAAGCCGTCGTCAACGGCGGCAAGTGACCGCAAGACCAGCAAGCGGGCACTGAAAGGCAACACCCGTGACAACTGACATCGACAAGACGACGGGTCCGGCCGACACGCCGCCGGCCGGACCGGAGGCCATCAAGGCCATCCCGGTCCGGCACTACGGCCGGTATGTCTCCGCCGTCGTCGCCCTCGCCCTGCTGGGCAGCATCATCTACGCGTTCTCCCAGGGCAGGATCAACTGGGGAGCCATCCCGGACTACTTCTTCAACGACCGCATCCTCAGCGGCGTGGGCAAGACACTCCTGCTCACGGTGCTGTGCATGCTGATCGGCGTCGTCGGCGGCATCCTGCTGGCGGTGATGCGCCTGTCGAAGAACCCGGTCACCTCGTCCATCGCCTGGTTCTACATCTGGTTCTTCCGCGGCACCCCGGTCCTGGTCCAGCTCATCGTCTGGTTCAACCTGGGCCTGGTCTTCGAGTACATCAACCTCGGGCCGATCTACAAGGACGAGTGGTCGCAGTTCATGACCCCGTTCCTGACGGCGCTGCTGGGCCTCGGCCTCAACGAGGCGGCGTACATGGCGGAGATCTGCCGGGCCGGTCTGCTCTCGGTCGACGAGGGCCAGACCGAGGCGGCGCACGCGCTGGGCATGAGCCACGGCAAGACGCTGCGCCGGATCGTCGTCCCGCAGGCGATGCGCGTGATCGTGCCGCCCACGGGCAACGAGGTCATCAACATGCTGAAGACCACCTCGCTGGTGTCCGTGGTCCAGTACTCGGAGCTGCTCCGCGTCGCCCAGGACATCGGCCAGACCTCCGGCGCCCCGGCCGAGATGCTGTTCCTCGCCGCGGCCTGGTACCTGGTGCTGACCTCGGTCTTCAGCATCGGCCAGTACTACCTGGAGCGGTACTACGCCCGCGGTTCCAGCCGCAGCCTGCCGGCGACGCCGCTGCAGAAGATCAGGGCGAACCTGCTGTCCCTGTCGAACCGTCCGTCGGCGGGAGGTACCGCATGACCGCCATGGTGAAAGCCGAGGGCGTCCACAAGTCCTTCGGTCTGGTCGAGGTCCTCAAGGGCATCGACCTGGAAGTGAAGACCGGCGAGGTGTTTTGCCTCATCGGCCCCTCCGGCTCCGGCAAGTCGACCTTCCTGAGGTGCATCAACCACCTGGAGAAGATCAACGCGGGCCGGCTGTACGTCGACGGCGACCTGGTCGGCTACCGCCAGAAGGGCGACAAGCTGTACGAGCTCAAGGACAGCGAGGTCGCGCTCAAGCGCCGGAACATCGGCATGGTCTTCCAGCGGTTCAACCTGTTCCCGCACATGACGGCCGTCGAGAACGTCATGGAGGCGCCGGTCCAGGTCAAGGGCGAGAGCAGGTCCCGGGCCAGGGAGCGCGCCCAGCAGCTGCTGGACCGGGTCGGTCTGGCCGACAAGGCGAGCAACTACCCCTCGCAGCTCTCCGGCGGCCAGCAGCAGCGCGTGGCCATCGCCCGGGCGCTGGCGATGGACCCGAAGCTGATGCTCTTCGACGAGCCGACCTCGGCCCTCGACCCGGAGTTGGTCGGTGACGTCCTCGACGTCATGCGCGACCTCGCCGAGTCCGGCATGACGATGATCGTCGTCACCCACGAGATGGGCTTCGCCCGCGAGGTCGGCGACAGCCTGGTCTTCATGGACGGTGGTGTGGTGGTCGAGTCCGGCGACCCGAGGGACGTCCTGACGAACCCCCAGCACGAGCGCACGCAGGCGTTCCTGTCGAAGGTGCTGTAACGATCCGCAGGAAGGGGCGGTACGGGATTCCCGTACCGCCCCTTCCTCGTCTTCGCGGCCTACTTGAGGGCGAGCAGGAGCGTGTCCGAGGGGGAGGCCCACACCCCGCGCGCCTCCGTGAAGCCCTTCTCGCGCAGCACGCGCGCGTGCCAGGCCACCGACGGCATGTCGCCGTCGGCGTGTTCGCCGTAGATCTCGAAGCGCTCGGCCGTGGGGCCGGCGAGGACCGGGTCCTTGGCGGCGAGCTGCCACCACTCGGCCCAGTCCAGGGCGCCGTCCCGCTTGGCTTGTTCCATGCGGGCGTGCCGCTGCGCGCGCTCGGCCGCGTTGATCCTGGGGGTCGTCTCGTCGATCATGTGGTCCGCGTTCATGAAGACACCGCCGTCGCGAACGAGCTCCGCGACCTGACCGTAGAGGGCCGCGAGGGGTTCGCTGTGCAGCCAGTGCAGGGCCGTGGCGGTCAGGACGGCGTCGTAGGAGTCGTACGGCAGCTTCGCCGGCCAGTCGGGGTCCTTGAGGTCGGCGGTGACGAAGGAGACGCGCTCGTCGCCCGCGAAGGTGCCCTCGGCGATGGCGAGGAGCGCCGGGTCGAGGTCGACGCCGGTGCTGGTGGCCTCCGGGAACCGGGCGAGGACCCGGGCGGTGATGCTGCCGGTGCCGCAGGCGAGGTCGAGGATGCGCGGGGCGGTGCCGACCAGGGCCTCGGCCATGTCGAGCATGATCCGGAAGCGTTCCTCGCGGTCCGGCATGTACCACTCCTGCTGCCGGTCCCAGCTCTCCTGCCAGGCCGGCCAGTCGGCGCCGGTCGTGGTCATGTGCGCGTCCGTCATCGAAACCCTCCACCAGATGCATCGCGTAATACCCTGGAAGCACGACCGGCTGTTACCCGACCGCACTCACGACCATAGAGCGCCGCCGTAAGGACTACAAGTGGAACTGGCCTATTACTCGGACTATGCCGTACGGCTCGTGAACAGCGAGGAGCCGTTGCGCGGCAAGGACACGCTCACCTCGGTCGACGTGGTCCGCGATCTCTTCGGCCCCAACCAGCAGAGCGCCCGCCGCGCCTCCGAGGCGGACGTGACGCGGTTCCGTGCGGTCAGGGGCCGGCTGCGCGCGGTCTTCGAGGCGGCGGACACCGGCGACGAGACCCTCGCCGTGGACCTGCTGAACTCCCTGCTGCTGGAGTTCCCGGTGAGCCCGCAGATCTCCGGGCACGACTTCCGCGACGACGACGGCCGCCCGCTGTGGCACATGCACCTGGCGGACCACCCGTCCAACGTCACCGCCGGCTACGCCGCCATCGCCGCGATGGGCCTGGCGTTCCACCTGACGGAATACGGCGTCGACCGCCTGGGCCTGTGCGAGGCCGCCCCCTGCCGCAACGCCTACCTCGACACCTCGACCAACCGGTCCCGGCGCTACTGCTCCGACCGCTGCGCCACCCGCGCCAACGTGGCGGCCTACCGCGCCCGCAAGCGCCAGGAGGCCGATCGCTCAGAACGGGCCGCGCGGCCCGCGCGCACGGGCCTGGCCGCCGACAGCGCCCAGCGCACCAGCGCGAACGGCGAGCGCTGAGCCGGCCCCAGCGGCCGGAACCGGAAGCGGACCCTGCCCAGGATCAGCTCGTCCGGCACGGTCCCGTAGTCCGTGCTGTCCCCCCCGGCGTACGCGTTGTCCCCGAGCACCCACCAGCCGCCCTCGCGCCGCTCGCTGGCCCGCTTGACGACGAGCAGGTCCTGCTGGAAGGGATGGCGCAGGACGACCACGTCCCCGACCTTGATCCGGGCGCCGTAGTGCACCACCAGCTGGTCCCCGTGGTGCAGCGTGGGCACCATGGACGGCCCGGTCACCTCGGCCAGCCCGAAGGGCACCGCCGACCTCCCCCGCTCGGTCTCCTGCGACAGCTCCGGCATCCCCGGCACCTCCCCGGTCCGTTCCTCCACCAGTCTCAGTCTGACCCCGGACTTTTGTCCTAAGCCCATGGGGGCACTCGCGAAAACCCGTCTCGCAGGGAGTAATGTCCCACCTGAGAAGACGATCACGAGGAAGGAATGCTCCATGCTTTCCCGCCTGTTTGCCCCCAAGGTCAAGGTCAGCGCGCACTGCGACCTGCCCTGTGGCGTGTACGACCCGGCCCAGGCCCGCATCGAGGCGGAGTCGGTGAAGGCCGTGCAGGAGAAGATGGCCGCCAACGACGACCCGCACTTCCAGACGCGCGCCACCGTCATCAAGGAGCAGCGCGCCGAGCTCGCGAAGCACCACGTCTCGGTGCTCTGGAGCGACTACTTCAAGCCCCCGCACTTCGAGAAGTACCCCCAGCTCCACCAGCTCGTCAACGACACCCTGAAGGCGCTGTCCGCCGCCAAGGGCTCGACGGACCCGGCGACGGGCGAGAAGGCTCTCCAGCTCATCGCCGAGATCGACAAGATCTTCTGGGAGACGAAGAAGGCCTGATCTCGATTCATGCCTTCTGACCTGCGATTACTTCGGTTGCAGCGTCTCGCTGGACCGCACCCGGCCCGTAGGCCGCCGAGAACGGCGTCCATGACGGTCCGGGTGCGGCCTTTTTTCTGCCGTCCTCCATCGTGAACAGCCACCGTCGGGACACCACGGCTCAGCCGCGCAGAGGTTCCGTCAGACGTCCGAGGAGCCCGGCGACCAGGGCGGTCTGGGCAGGCACGGTGTCGGGGTAGATGAACTCGCCCTGCGCGTGGGCGCCGTCGCCGACCGCGCCCATGCCGCACAGGACCGGCAGACCGAGTGCGGCGACGAAGTTGGCGTCGCTGGCGCCGCCGACGGCCGCCTCGGGAAGGTCCGCGCGTCCCTGCTCGCGGGCGACCTCGCGGGCGAGGGCGAAGAGCGGGGCGGAGGCGTCGTTCAGCGTCATCAGCGGTCGATTCCAGGCGTGGTCGACCTCGATGCGTACGCGCGGGTCGCTGACCTCGATGGCGGCGAACTCGGCGTCCACGCGGTCCTGTTCGGACTGGCTGCTGACCCGGATGTCAATGCTGGCGGTGGCCTGTCCGGCGACGACGTTGGTGGCCGAACCGCCACTGATCAGGCCGGTGTTGATGGTCGTGCCCTTCTCGGGGCGGGCGACCTTCGCGGCGGCGATCACGAATTCGGACAGTGCCAGGATCGCGCTCGCCCCGTCCTGCGGCGCGAGCCCGGCGTGAGCCTCGACGCCGGTCGCGGCGGCCTTGAAGATCCCGGACCCCTTACCGTCGCCAGCGACATGTCCGTCCTGTGCGCCGGCCTGGTCACCGACCGCTCCGCCCTCGCGGTCTTCATCGACGACGAACTCGCCAAGATCCCCGGCATCCTCACGGTCAGCACCGCCGTCATGCTCGCCGAACCGCGCCGCTACTGGCTGGACCGGGACCGGACGTCTGGGCTCGGGGAATTCCACGCGCCGACGCTGCTGTAGCTCCAGGGCGGCGCCGGCCGGCGGAGTCAGGAGATCGGCTGCAGTGGTCGACACAGGCCCCGAAGGGGACCGGCCGGAGAGTTCCGGCCGGTCCCCTTCGCTGCTCCCGCACGGGCAAGCGGCCGGCCTGGGCGGAACCCGGTCAGCGCAACCGACGCGGGCAGAACCGAGGTCAGTGGAACTGCGGCACGATCAGATAGATCCCGTACCCCACCGCCGCCGCGCAGGCGAGGAAGCACAGGCCCGCCTGTGCGAGGCCGAGTGAGGAGCCGGCGCCGTCCGGTCGTTCCTGCGCCCCCTCGAAGCGGGCCAGGCCCAGGACGCCGAGCGCGAAAACGACGACCACGGCGACAGTGACGCCGACACTCACTGCGGTGACCTGGCCGAGTACGGTCCAGTCGATGCTCATGCTGTGAACTCCCGTGAATCAGGCGGCCGTACCGACGCTGGCCGGCTCCGCGGTACGGAGGGTGACCTCGTGGGCGTCGTTGACGTTGTGCGCGCTCACGGGGTTGCGACGGGAGATCAGGACGATGCCGCCGGCGAGGGCGAGGCCGACCAGGGCCACGACCACCGTGCCGATGTTCCCGCCGTGCGTGACCGCGATCGCCGCGACCCCGCCGACCAGCGCGGCGGCGGGCAGGGTGATCAGCCAGGCGACCACCATCCGGCCGGCGACGCCCCAGCGCACCTCGGCGAGCCGTCGGCCGAGTCCCGCGCCGAGGATGCTGCCGGAGGCGACCTGCGTGGTGGACAGGGCGAAGCCCAGGTGGGCGGAGGTGAGGATGACCGTCGTGGAGGCAGTCTCGGCGGCGAAGCCCTGCGAGGACTGGATCTCGGTCAGTCCCTTGCCCATCGTGCGGATGATCCGCCAGCCGCCCAGGTAGGTGCCCAGGCCGATCGCGAGACCGGCCGACGCGATCACCCACACCGGCGGACCGGCGTCATGGCCCAGCGCGCCCGCCGAGATCAGGGTCAGCGTGATGACGCCCATGGTCTTCTGTGCGTCGTTCGTGCCGTGGGCCAGGGAGACCAGTGAGGCCGAGGCGATCTGCCCGGCCCGGAAACCCTTCGTCACGGACTTCTCGCGGGCGCGGGCACGGGCGGTGAGCCGGTAGGCGAGGTACGTCGCGATGAGCGCCGCCACGCCCGCCACGAGCGGCGAGGCCACGGCGGGGATCAGGACCTTCTCGACCACCTTGTCGAAGTGCACGCCGTTCGAGCCCGCACCGGCCCAGACCGCGCCGATCAGCCCGCCGAACAGCGCGTGCGACGAACTCGACGGCAGTCCCACCAGCCACGTCAGCAGATTCCACAGGATCGCCCCGACCAGCCCCGCGAAGATCATCCCCGGGGTGACGAGGGCGTCGTCCACGATGCCGCCGGAGATCGTCCTGGCGACCTCGGTGGACAGGAAGGCGCCGACGACGTTGAGAACTCCGCTCACCAGCACCGCTGTTCTGGGATTCAGCGCGCCGGTGGCGATGGACGTGGCCATCGCGTTCGCCGTGTCGTGGAATCCGTTGGTGAAGTCGAAGGCCAACGCCGTGACGATGACCACCGCTACCAGGAGCGTGATGTGATCCATTCCTTTATGCGAACAGTCCCAGACCAATGCCCGGCGAACTGCGTGCAAAGGCTGCTACAGGACCCCGCGCGCACTCGGTGCAGACCGTGCGACCCTGATGTGGTGAACACCGAGGAACTGGTCCGGCTGCGGCGGGCACGGGACCGGATCGACCGCGAGTACGCCGAGCCCCTCGACGTTCCCGCGCTGGCCCGCACCGCGTTGATGTCCCCCGGCCACTTCCAGCGCAGCTTCCGCCGCGCCTACGGCGAGACGCCCTACGCCTATCTGATGACCCGCCGCGTCGAACGCGCCAAGGCCCTGCTGCGCCGCGGCGACCTGACGGTGACGGAGGTGTGCCTCGCGGTCGGCTGCACCTCCCTCGGCTCCTTCAGCTCCCGCTTCACCGAACTGGTCGGCGAGACACCGAGCGCGTACCGGGCCCGGTCGCACGAGGCCGGCGCGGTCATCCCGCCGTGCGTGGCGCGGACGTACACCCGCCCTAGGCGGTTCTAGGCTCGCGCCATGGACCTGAAACTCCACCAGTGCTTCATCGCCGTCGACGACCACGACAAGGCGCTGCACTTCTACTGTGACGTACTGGGCCTGGAGGTCCGTAACGACGTCGGTTTCGAGGGGATGCGCTGGGTGACCGTCGCCTCTCCACTGCAACCGGACGTGGAGATCGTCCTGGAGCCCCCGGCCGCCAGCCCGGACTTCTCCCCCGCCGACCGGCAGGCGATGGCCGAGCTGCTGGCCAAGGGTGTGCTCCGCGGCGTCATCTTCACGACCACCGACTGCGACGCGCTCTTCGCCAAGGTCGAGGAGGCCGGCGGCGAGGTGCTCCAGAGCCCGACGGACCAGCCGTACGGGGTGCGCGACTGCGCGTTCCGGGATCCGGCCGGCAACGTACTGCGGTTCCTGGAGCGACCGCGCGGGTGACGCGGGCGCCGAGCGGGCCCGTCGCCGCCCTACGATCGTCCCCATGCCCCAACCCATCCTGTGGACCCATGCCTTCATCGACCGGCCCCTGCAACTCTTCGACCCCGCCTGCGCGTTCTGGTCGGCGGTCACGAACACGCGACTGTCCCGGCTGCGCGGCGACCGGCAGGAGTTCGTCACCCTGGTGCCGGCCGCTGCCGACGCCTGTGTGAAGGTCCAGGGGGTCCTGTCGGGCGCGGGCGGCGCGCATCTGGACTTCGCGGTGGACCGCGTCCCGGAGTTCGTGCGGGCGGCGCTGGACCTGGGCGCCGAGCTCGTGACCGACCACGGCCGGTGGGCGGTCCTCGGCTCGCCCGCCGGACTTCTGTTCTGCGTCGGTCCGTGGTGGCACGGGGAGTCGGTCCGGCCGCCGGTGGTGCGCCGCAGCCGGCTCGACCAGGTGTGCGTCGACGTGGCGCCCTCCGTCTACGACGCCGAGGTCGACTTCTGGAGCGAGCTGCTGCCCGGCTGGGACTCCCAGCCGGGCTCGCTCCCCGAGTTCCACGTGGTCGCGCCGCCACCCGGGCTGCCGATCCGCATCCTCCTCCAGCGCATCGGCGAGGAACGCCCCGCCTCCGCCCACATCGACCTGGCCTGCGCGGACATCGAGGCGACCCGGGCCCAGCACGAACGCCTGGGCGCGAGCCTGGTCGCCCGCGAACGGCACTGGACGGTCATGCGGGACCCGGCGGGCGGCACGTACTGCCTGACGGGCCGCGACCCGATCACCGGCGGGCTGCCACGACGGGCGGGCGGCTTCGGCTAGGGGGCATGCGGGGGCGTCTGCGGCCGGCGCTCCGCGGCCAACGGTCCTACGGCGGCGGTCCTACGGCGGCGGGTTCCGGCAGCGGCTCTCGCGCAGCCGTTCTAGTGGGCCTCCACGTACGCGCACACGGTCTGCACGGAGGTGCCGTCCCGGTCCGCCCCGTCGGTCGGGCAGGGGTCGTCCGTGACGTCGTGGCTCAGCAGCGGGGCCGGCGCCTCGCTCGGGTCCTGCTGCTCCCAGACGTACGGTCCCGGCGGCTCGGCCGAGTCCTGCAGCCACAGCGTCACCCCGCCCGCGACGGCGACAGTCACCGCCCATCCCACGACGACCCGGCGCCACCACCGGCGGCGTCCCCCCGCATCTGTCACTCCCGCTCCTTCGGCCCACCCACCTGACGGCAGTTCGAGGCCACGCTAGTCCCCCGGCTCGACCGTGTGCTCCTGTTCCGCGGCGGTCCGTACCTCGGGCTCGGCCCCCTCTTCCATGACGTGCGCGCCGCACTTGGGGTTCCGACAGGGACCGGCGACCCACTTGGGGACCCAGGCACCCAGGGTCTTGTGGCGCCGGACGACCGTTTCGACGGGCTGCCCACAGGCGGGACAGACATGTCCTTGGCTGTCCATACCCTCAGCCTAGGACGCGAGCGGACTCAGCGCTTCCTGCTGTATGTCCGCACCACGGCGCCGTTGCCGAAGGCGCGCACCTCGTCGAGGGTGAACTCCGCGACGGCGAAGTCCGAGCCGAACATCGGCATGCCCGTGCCGTACACGATCGGATACGTCTTGATCACCAGCTCGTCGATCTCGTCGAGCAGCGCGCCCGCGACCTGCGAGCCACCGCACAGGTAGATGCCGTACTCGCCGTCCTCGGCCTTCAGTTCGCGCACCCTGCCGACCAGGTCGTCCGCGATGATCTCGACGTGCGGGTCGGGCGACTCGCCCAGGGTGCGCGAGGCTACGAACTCGCGCAGATGGGCGTAGGGGCTGGTGATGCCCTCCTTGAGGCCCTCCTCGTAGCTGGCCCGGCCCTGGATGAGGGTGTCGAACCTCTTGTTCGGCAGGTCGTCGATGCCGAGAGACTTACGCGCAGGGGTGAACACGGTTTCCGGGTACTCCGACTTGAGGAACTCGAGGAACTCCGCGTCGACGAAGGGGAACATCGCCGAGGCGTCACCGTTCGCGTCCCCGATGAAGCCGTCGAGCGAGCAGGCGATGAAGTACGTGAGCTTTCGCAAGCTGGTCTCTTTCCGTAAGGTGTGTGAACCACGTCAGTTGTAGTACTTCAACTGTAGTGGTTGCAAGGGGTTTCCCGGAACGGATCACCCGACGGGTCAAGTGAGAGAAGGGGTTCCGCATGGCCGGCAATCCGGAGCGTCGTGCCGCCCTCGTCGACGCGGGTGTCGAGGTGCTCGCACGCGAGGGGGCACGCGGGCTGACGTTCCGCGCGGTCGACGCCGCGGCCGGGGCGCCCGTGGGCACCGCCTCCAACTACTTCACCAACCGCGACGACCTGCTGCGCCAGATCGACGCCCGGCTGCACATACGGCTCGCGCCCGATCCCGAGGTGGTCGGCGGGCTGTTGGCACGGCCGAGGGACCGCTCGCTGGTCACGGCCTTCATGCACGACCTGATGGCGCGCGCGACCAAGGATCGCACCGGCTATCTGGCCCTGATGGAAATGCGCCTGGAGGCCACCCGCCGCCCGGAACTGCGGGCGTCGTTCACCAAGTCGGTGCGCGGGGACCTCGACGACGCCATGGAGTTCCACCGCGACGCCGGGCTGCCCGGCGGGGACGAGGCCGTCACCGTGCTCTACCTGGCGATGCTCGGCCTGCTCCTGGAGCACCTGACCCTGCCGGACGTGCTGGACGGGGTGCTGCCCGGCGTCAGCGTGCCGGAGGGGCTGGTGGAACGGATCGCGGCGACGATCGTGCCGGAGGAGTAGATACGTCCGGCATGTCCGGGGCAGCCGGTTCGGGGCCGGTCAGCCCCTCGGCTCGCGCCACATCGGCCACATGCTGGGGCCCTCCGGGAAGTCCAGCACGCGGCCGGTGAACTCGAAACCGAGCCGCTCGTACAGGGCGCGGCTGCGGGCGTTGCTCGCCTCCAGGTAGGCGGGCAGCCCCTCGCGGTCACAGCGGTCGAGGACGTGCGCGATGAGCGCGGTGCCCAGCCCGTCGCCCTGGCGCTCCGGCGTCACACCGATCATCCACAGGTAGGCGTGGGCACGGTCCGAGGGGTGTATCTCCGCCGTCAGCCGACCGACCGTCTCGACGCGTTCGTTGGCCGGTTCGACAGCCTCGCGCACCTGGGCGGGGCCGTCGTCGTGCTCCTCCTCCCCTCCGGCCGGTACGTCCAGCCACAGCGCACACGCGGCACCGTCCTCGGTGAGGTCGATACGGCCCTCGGCGAACACGATGTCGGTGAACGCGGCCATGAGCCGGGGGTGGAACGTACGGCGCTGCTCCTCACCGGGGAACACCCAGGCGCTCACCGGGTCGTCCTGGAAGGCCTCGTCCAGCAGCCGGACGACCAGCTCACGATCACCCTCGCCCGCCACCCGGATCGCCACGCCCATGTTCTGCCCCTTCGCTCAATCACCGTCGACCGTACGGAAGTTGAGCCTATCGGGAGGGGCTTGGGACACAGCCGCGCGGGCTGGGCCCAGCCTCGGCGACAAGGACGGGCCCCGCACACCGTGGGGATGTGCGGGACCCGCCGGACCGGGACCACCGACGACCACGCGGGGTCAGGAGCCGCGCGGCCCGGGTACGCCGGGTCTTGATCAGCCGACACCGACCGGTTCCTCACCAGCCGCCACGACCACGTTCACGATCCGACCGACACCGGCCGGACACTCATCACCCGGCACCGGACGGACACTCGCCCCCGACACCAATCGGTCCTCGTGGGGTCGGCGCCGGCCGGTCCTCGTCGGTCGGCGCCGGCCAGTCCTCGTCGGCCCGCCGACTCAGGTGCTGCGTCGTGTCACGAATTCCGCCAGGGCCAGCAGGCCGCCCGCCTCCTCCGGGTCGGGGATCGCGCGGGACAGTTCGTCCATCGCGCGGGCCATGCGGTCGGCCGCCTGGCCCTGCGCCCAGTCGCGGCCACCCGCCCGCTCGACGGCCAGGGTGGTGCGCTCCAGCTGACCCTCCTCGTACGCCACCCCGTACAGCTCGGCGAGTTCGGCGGCCGCCGGGGTGCCGGAGGCGAGCGCGGCGACCACCGGCAGGGACTTCTTGCGGGCGGCGAGGTCCGCGCCGGCCGGCTTGCCGGTGCGGCTCGGGTCGCCCCATATGCCGATGACGTCGTCGATGAGCTGGAACGCGAGCCCGGCCTCTCGGCCGAACGCGTCGAGGGCGTCGACGTCGTCGGCCGACGCGCCCGCGTACAGCGCGCCCAGGGCACAGGCGCAGCCCAGCAGCGCACCGGTCTTGGCCTCCGCCATGGCGAGCGCCTCGTCGAGGGTGACCTCGGCGGGTGGGCGCCGCTCCAGGGCCTTGTCCGCGTGCTGGCCGGCGCAGAGCTCGAGGACGCAGTCCGCGAGCCGGGCGGCGGCCGCCGAGGACGCCGGGTGCGGGTCCTCGGCCAGCAGTCTGAGCGCGAGCGCCTGGAGGGCGTCACCGGCGAGGATCGCGTCGGCCTCGCCGAACACGGTCCACGCGGTGGCCCGGTGCCTACGGGTGGTGTCGCGGTCCATCACGTCGTCGTGCAGCAGCGTGAAGTTGTGGACCAGTTCCACCGCCGTGGCCGCCCGTACGGCGGTCGACCGGGCCGTCGGTCCGCCGAGCGTCGCGGCCGCGGTGAGGACGAGCGCGGGGCGGATGGCCTTGCCCGCGTGCCCGGCCGCCGGAGTGCCGTCGGCGTGCTCCCAGCCGAAGTGGTACAGCGCGATCCGCCGTATCGAGCCGGGCAGCGAGTCGACCGCCGCGCGCAGCTCGGGGTCGACCGACGCCCGGGCGCGCTCGAGGATCGCCGCTGCCTCGTGCCCGTCGAGCGTGCCCGGCCGGTTGTCCTTCTGGGACCCGATGGGCCTCCGCCCTTCGAGCGTCTCGGTGCACCCGGCCACCGGCGGCTGAGTCAGGTCCGTCAGGAACTCGGCCATGAGGTCCCCCTCGGCAAGACCGCGGACGGTGGCGTCTCGGCTCCGGCTGGGCGCTTCCTCGCGGGGTGTACCCGCCCTGCCGGGCGGGGACACAACGTGCGCGACGGGAAGGTCACCGCCAGCGGCCGATCTCGACGTTCTCCAGGACGCCGAGCGCGTCCGGCACGAGCACCGCGGCCGAGTAGTAGGCCGTCACCAGGTATTTGATGATCGCCTGCTCGTTGATGCCCATGAACCGCACGGACAGGCTCGGCTCGATCTCGTCGGGGATGCCGGCCTGGCGGAGGCCGATGACGCCCTGGTCCTCCTCGCCGAGACGCATGGCGATGATGGAGCTGGTCCGGGCCTCGGTGACCGGGATCTTGTTGCACGGGTAGATCGGGACGCCGCGCCAGGTCGGGATGCGGTTGCCGCCCACGTCGATGGTCTCGGGGACCAGTCCGCGCTTGTTGAGCTCACGGCCGAACGCGGAGATCGCCCGCGGATGGGCGAGGAACAGCTTCGTCCCGCGCCGCCTGCTGAGCAGTTCGTCCATGTCGTCCGGGCCGGGCACGCCCTCGTGCGGCTGGAGCCGCTGGTCGTACTCGCAGTTGTGGAGCAGCCCGAACTCCCGGTTGTTGATGAGCTCGTGCTCCTGGCGCTCCTTCAGCGCCTCGACCGTCAGCCGCAGCTGCTGCTCGGTCTGGTTCATGGGCTGGTTGTAGAGGTCGGCCACGCGCGAGTGGATGCGCAGCACGGTCTGGGCGATGCTCAGTTCGTACTCGCGCGGCCGGGCGTCGTAGTCCACGTACGTGTGCGGGATGTCGGGCTCGCCGGAGTGACCCGCGGCGAGGTCGACCTCCTTCTCGCCGTACTTGTTGGTGCGCTGCTGGGGGATGGCCCGCAGCCGCTGGAGGTGCTCGCGCAGGGTGTCGGCGCGCTCCGCGACCTGGTCGACGTCCTGGCGGGACAGGACCAGCACCGTGCAGGCGGTGTCCGCGCGGGCGGTGTACTCCCAGATGGCGTCGGGGTCGAGCAGTGCCTGGTCGCCGAAGTAGCCGCCGTCGGCGAGCACTCCCAGGACCGCGTCGTCACCGTAGGGCCCGGTGCCGATCTTCTCGACCCTGCCGTGCGCGAGCAGGTACACCTCGTCGGTCTGGCTTCCGAAGGAGGCGATCACCTCGCCGGGGGCGAACTCGCGCTGCCGGCAGCGCTGGGCGAGCTCCGACAGCACCTCCTCGTCCTCGTAGGCGCGCAGCGCGGGCAGTTCGCCGAGTTCCGCAGGGATGACCTCGACGCGGTCGCCGGTTTTGACGAACGTGATGCGGCCGTCACCGACGGCGTAGGTCAGGCGCCGGTTCACCCGGTACGTGCCGCCCTGCACGTTCACCCAGGGCAGCACCCGCAGCAGCCAGCGGGAGCTGATCTCCTGCATCTGCGGTGCGGACTTGGTGGTGGTGGCCAGGTTCCGCGCTGCCGCCGTGCCGAGGCTCTGCTGCGGCTTGCCCTGATCCGTGCGGACCTCTTCGCCTACCGACATAGAGAAATGCCCTCCAAAGGAATGCACCGGCGCCGATCTGCGCCGGGCACTGATCTCGCGAGCAAGCCTTCCATCACGGAGCGTGCCGGTGCTATTACCCGAAAGAGCGGGAATGGATCATCGGCCGACGGGGCAGAAAGAGGGCTTTCACCCGGCACGCACCCGTTCAAGTGCGAGATTCCGGACTTGTCCTGATCCGCTCGCACACCGTGCGAATGATGGTGACTCGGAACGTCCGGTTTCGGTAGAAACATGCGGTACGAGGCGGCCGCGACCGGCGGCTGTCCGCAGCACGAAGGAGGGGGTCATGGCCCTTCCCATGTCCGCGGGCACGTTCCTGGAGGCTCTGAGAGCCGAGGGGCTCACGGTCGTCGAAGTCGGTGACTGGCGGCACCACAACCGCAACCACAAGGGGCCCTGGGGGCCCGTCCACGGCGTGATGATCCACCACTCGGTGACCCACGGCACCGCCCGGACCGTGCGGATCTGCCGGGACGGCCACGACGACCTGCCGGGGCCCCTGTGCCACGGCGTCATCGCCAAGGACGGCACCGTCCACCTCGTCGGCTACGGGCGGGCCAACCACGCGGGTTCCGGGGACGACGACGTGTTGCGCGCCGTCATCGCAGAGAAAGCGCTGCCCCCGGACAACGAGAAGAACACCGACGGCAACCGGCACTTCTACGGCTTCGAGTGCGAGAACCTCGGCGACGGCGAGGACCCTTGGCCCGCGGTCCAGCTGGAGGCCATCGAGCGGGCCGCCGCGGCGATCTGCCGGCACCACGGCTGGACGGAACGGTCGGTCATCGGGCACCTGGAGTGGCGACCGGGAAAGGGCGACCCGCGCGGGTTCACGATGGCGTCGATGCGGAAGCGGGTGCGCGACCGCCTGAAGTGAGCGTCGCCTGAGGGCGCCGATACGGAGCGCCCCGGCACGGGCGCCCCTGTACGGTGAGCGTCGCCCGAAACCCCCAGGGAACCACCCGAGGGCGCGCGCGACAATGGTGCCGTGAGCAGCCACGACGTCCCCGACCTCGCCGCCCTGCGCCCCCGGCTGCCCTCCCCCTTGGTGGAGGTCGAGGACGAGCGGTTCGACCGGCGCGGCGTCCGGCTGCTCCTCAAGCGCGACGACCTCATCCACCCGGAGCTGATCGGCAACAAGTGGCGCAAGCTCGCGCCCAACCTGGCCGCCGCGGCGGGGCGGCCGGTCCTCACCTTCGGTGGCGCGTACTCCAACCACCTGCGCGCCACCGCCGCCGCGGGCCGCCTGCTGGGCCTGCGCACCGTGGGCGTGGTCCGGGGTCAGGAGCTGGCCGACCGCCCCCTGAACCCGTCCCTGGCCCGCTGCGCGGCCGACGGCATGCGGCTGCACTTCGTCGACCGGGCGACGTACCGCCGCAAGACCGAGCCCGACACCCTCGCGGCGATCCTCCGCGCGACCGGTGCCGAGGACGCGTACACCGTCCCCGAGGGCGGCAGCAACGTGACCGCCGTACGGGGCTGCCGGGCCCTCGGCGAGGAGCTGCGCGGGCACGCCCACGTCGTAGCCGTCGCCTGCGGCACCGGCGGCACGCTCGCCGGTCTGGCCGCCGGGCTCGCCCCCGGTCAGCGCGCGCTCGGCATACCCGTCCTCAAGGGCGGCTTCCTGACCGCCGACACCGAGGCCCTCCAGATACGGGCCTTCGGCTCCCGCCACGGCGACTGGACCCTCGACGACCGCTTCCACTGCGGCGGCTACGCCCGTACCACCCCCGAACTGCACTCCTTCGCGGACGACTTCGAAGAGCGGCACGGACTGTCCGTCGAGCGTCTCTATGTCGCCAAATTGCTCTACGGACTTGTCACCCTCACGGTGGAGGGCGCCTTCCCCCGGGGAACCACGCTCGCGGCGATCGTCACGGGACGACCCGAGAGCTGAGAAGAACGCCCTACGTCGCCTCCCGGTAGGCCGCCGCCTCCTCCAGGTCGAGTCTGCGCAGCAGCGTCCGCAGCATCTCGTCGTCGATGTAGCGGCCGTCGCGCAGCCGCACGAACACCTCACGCTCGGTGCTGATCATCTCCCGGGTGAGTCGGCGGTAGGTGTCGTCCGCGGTCTCGCCGGTGACGGGATTGACCTGCCCCAGCCGCTCCCAGACGGCGTTGCGGCGGCGCTCCAGGACGCTGCGCAGGCGGTCGGCGAGGGGTGCGGGCAGGGCGTTGCGCTCGTCGGACAGGAGGGCGTCCAGGCGCTCCTCGGCGACCCGGGACGCCTGCGCCTGGGCGTTGGCCTCGGCGAGCGTCGCCTGCTGCGGGGCGGGCTCGGGGAACTTCAGCAGCCGGATCAGCGGGGGCAGCGTGAGGCCCTGCACGACGAGTGTGCCGATGACGGTCGTGAAGGTCAGGAACAGGATGAGGTTGCGCTGCGGGAAGGGGGCGTCGCCGTGATGCACGGTGATCGGGACGGAGAAGGCGATGGCGAGGGAGACGACGCCGCGCATCCCGGCCCAGGCGATGACGATCGGGCCCCGCCAGGTCGGGTTGTCCTCGCGTTCCCGGATCCGCGCGGACAGCAGGCGCGGCAGGAACGTCGCCGGATACACCCACAGGAACCGCCCCGCCACGACCACGAGGAAGACCGCGATCGCGTACCAGGCGGCGTCGACGCCCTCGTACTCGCCGAGGCCCCTCAGGACGACCTGCAGTTGCAGCCCGATCAACGCGAAGACCGCCGACTCCAGCACGAAGGCGACCATCTTCCACACCGCCTCCTCCTGGAGGCGGGTGGCGAAGTCGACCTCCCACGCGCGGTGGCCCAGATAGAGGGCCACGACGACCACGGCGAGGACGCCGGAGGCGTGGAACTGCTCGGCGGTCGAGTATGCGACGAACGGGATCAGCAGGGAGAGGGTGTTCTGCAGCAGCGGTTCCTTCAGGTGCGTGCGCAGCCAGTGGAGCGGTGCCATCAGAACCAGGCCGACCCCGACGCCGCCGACCGCCGCGAGCAGGAACTCGCCGATACCGCCCGCCCAGCTCACGCCCTCGCCGACCACCGCAGCGAGGGCCACCTTGTAGGCGGTGATCGCGGTGGCGTCGTTCAGCAGGGACTCGCCCTGGAGGATCGTGGTGATCCTCGACGGCAGTCCCACCCGGCGTGCCACCGCGGTGGCCGCGACCGCGTCCGGCGGCGCCACCACCGCGCCCAGCACCAGCGCCGCCGTCAGCGGCAGCCCGGGCACGATCAGATAGGCGGCCCAGCCGACGACGAAGGTCGCGAAGAGGACGTACCCGACCGACAGCAGTGCCACCGGCCGCAACTGGGCCCGCAGGTCCAGATAGGAGCTGTCGGTGGCCGAGGTGTACAGCAGCGGCGGCAGCAGCAGGGGCAGGACGACGTCGGGATCGAGGGTGTAGTCGGGGACCCCCGGGAGGTACGACGCCGCGAGGCCCACCGCGACCAGCAGCAGCGGTGCGGGGACCGGAGTGCGCCGGGCGGCCGCCGCGATCACGGCGCTGCCCGCCACCAACAACAGCAGTGGCATCACGTCCATGTCCGCCCCGCCCTCGTTTTTCCGCGCGGTTGCCCGCACGCCCGTCGTAATCTGGCAATCATGAAACAGTGCACGCACGGCGACGCGCTGCCGCACCCCGAGCCCGAACCGCTCAGCGAGACGTGCCCGGAGTGCCTGGTCGACGGTACCCACCCGGTACAGCTGCGGAAGTGTCTGGTCTGCGGTTACGTCGGTTGCTGCGACACCTCACCGGGGCGCCACGCCACGGAGCACTTCAAGGGCTCCGACCACCCCGTGATGAGGACCTTCGAACCCGGCGAGAACTGGCGTTGGTGCTTCGTGGACCATGTACTCGTATGACTCCGGGACGCCCTCGGACCCGGACGGTTCGACCGTCTGACGTCTGGGTACGTCAATCCGGCGCGCTCTCTTCCCATTTGGGCCCGCAGAACCCCTAGCCACTGTGCGTATTCATGTGTTTACTATGAGTGACAGCACGGGGTTGGGGTCCTGGGGACAGGAAAGTTCGGAGCGCGGTAGCGTCACCGCTGAACCACACTTCGCGTTACCCGGGGGGCGACCCTCGGCCCCGAAAAGCTTGTACCACCATGGAGGTGAGGGTGTCCCAGATCGCAGGCGAGCCCGCGACCCAGGACTTCGTCGAAGTCCGGCTGCCGGCTGCGGGTGCCTACCTGTCGGTGCTGCGGACGGCCACGGCCGGCCTCGCGGCCCGTTTGGACTTCACCCTGGACGAGATCGAGGACCTGCGCATCGCGGTCGACGAGGCCTGCGCGATCCTGCTCCAGCAGGCCGTGCCCGGCTCCGTGCTGAGCTGTGTCTTCCGACTGGTCGACGACTCGCTGGAGGTCACCGTCTCGGCGCCGACCACCGACGGTCACGCCCCCTCGCGGGACACCTTCGCCTGGACGGTGTTGTCCGCGCTCGCGGGCAAGGTCTCCTCCGCCGTGGACGAGGACAAAACCGTGTCGATCAGCCTCTACAAACAGCGCGGCGCGGGACCCGGGCCGGCGTGAGGAACGGGGACGGGCCGGTGCGGGACGAAGAGCGCGGCACACGGGAGCTCCCGGCCGCGGAGGCTCCGGGGGGTTCCCGACGCATGGCGGACGGCATCGACGGCATCCCCGAACAGGCCCGGCCGCATCCGGAGGAGGACTCCGCGGAGGCCGGCTTCCCGGACGACGACCGGCAGTGGGATCGGGAAGGTGCCGTGCCCAGCGCGCCTCGGGAGCAGCGGATCGGGAGCTCCCACGTCCATGGAGGCGCCCCCGCTCGAGCGAAGCCGGCGGTGGGGGACGAGGCGAGGGCTCGGGGAAGGGCGACGGGCGGGACGATGAGCGAGCACGAGCGAGACGACGACCATCAGACGCGGGCCGTGGAGGCCACGCGCCACGAGCCCCACGACCGCAGCGGGGCGCGGGCGATGTTCGTCGAGCTGCGCGGACTCCAGGACGGCAGCCCCGAGTACGCGGAGCTGCGCAACCAGCTGGTCCGCATGCACCTGCCGCTCGTCGAGCACCTCGCACGCCGGTTCCGCAACCGCGGTGAGCCGCTGGACGACCTCACCCAGGTCGCCACGATCGGTCTGATCAAGTCGGTGGACCGCTTCGACCCGGACCGCGGCGTGGAGTTCTCGACGTACGCGACCCCGACGGTCGTCGGCGAGATCAAGCGGCACTTCCGTGACAAGGGCTGGGCGGTGCGCGTCCCGCGCAGGCTGCAGGAGCTGCGCCTGGCGCTCACGACGGCGACGGCGGAGTTGTCGCAGCTGCACGGCCGCTCCCCCACGGTCCACGAACTCGCCGAGAAACTGTCGATCTCGGAGGAGGAGGTCCTGGAGGGCCTGGAGTCCGCCAACGCGTACTCCACGCTGTCCCTGGACGTCCCCGACACCGACGACGAGTCCCCGGCGGTCGCGGACACCCTGGGCGCGGAGGACGAGGCGCTGGAGGGCGTCGAGTACCGCGAGAGCCTCAAGCCGCTCCTGGAGGACCTGCCGCCGCGCGAGAAGCGGATCCTGCTGCTGCGGTTCTTCGGCAACATGACCCAGTCGCAGATCGCGCAGGAGGTCGGCATCTCACAGATGCACGTCTCCCGGCTGCTGGCACGGACGCTGGCCCAGCTGCGGGAGAAGCTCCTCGTGGAGGAGTGACGGTGGAGCGCGGGGCGCAGGGGTGACGGTTACTTCTGCGCGTTGCCGGGCCCGCGGATCCCGAGGGCCCGGGTCGTCTCGCCGTTGACGAGCAGGACGAGCGCCGTGACGGCGACGGCCGCGAGCGCGATGCCCGCCGGGATCGCCATGCTGTCGGCCTGGAGCAGGTTGTAGGCCACCGGCAGCGCCATGATCTGCGTGATGACGGCGGGCCCCCGGCTCCAGCTGCGCCGGGCGAGCAGCCCGCGGGCGGCGAGCAGCGGCAGCAGCGCGAGGACGACCAGCGTCACCCCGCCGGTGACGGCCTGCTGCCGGTCGTCAGGATCTCCCGTGAGTCCGAGGACGAGGATCCAGACCCCGCCGACCACCAGCGCGAGACCCTCCGCCGCGGCGAGCAGGGCGGCATACGTCAGCCGCCGCGGACGCGGACCCTCGGTTTCGGGGCTGCCTTCCGGGGTGCTTTCGGGGCTGCTGGAGATCTGCTCACGGCTCACCCCTGAAGGGTAGCCCGCATGCCGCGCGCACCCGTGTCGAGGCTCACGCGGCGATCTCTTACCAGATCCCCACCTCGCCCTGTGCCCGGTACCACCCAGTAGGTACGCTGCCATGCATGCGTGCACTTCTCGTGGTCAATCCGGCGGCTACCACCACAAGCGCACGTACGCGCGATGTCCTGATCCACGCGCTGGCTAGCGAGATGAAGCTCGACGCGGTCACCACCGAGTACCGCGGCCACGCGCGCGACCTGGGCCGACAGGCGGCGGACAGCTCGGACGTCGACCTGGTGGTGGCCCTCGGCGGGGACGGCACGGTCAACGAGGTCGTCAACGGCCTGCTGCACGCCGGCCCCGACCCGGACCGCCTGCCCGGCTTCGCCGTGGTCCCCGGCGGCTCCACCAACGTCTTCGCCCGCGCCCTGGGCCTGCCCAACCACCCCGTGGAGGCCACCGGCGCCCTGCTGGACGCCCTGCGTGAGGGCAGCGAGCGCACGGTCGGTCTGGGGCTGACCTCGGGCACGCCGGGCACCGAGGACGAGGCGGTCCCCTCGCGCTGGTTCACCTTCAACGCGGGGCTCGGCTTCGACGCGGGTGTGGTGGGCCGGGTGGAACAGCACCGCGAACGCGGCAAGAAATCCACACACGCTCTTTACGTCCGCCAGGCCGTGCGCCAACTCCTGGGGGAGCCGCACCGCCGGCACGGGACGATCACGCTGGAGCGGCCGGACGCGGACCCGGTGACCGATTTGGTGTTGTCCATAGTCTGCAACACGTCTCCGTGGACCTATCTGGGCAATCGCCCGGTGTACGCGTCACCTAAGGCCTCGTTCGATACCGGTCTCGATCTCTTCGGTCTCAGCCGCCTGTCCGCCGCCTCGGTTGCCCGGTATGGCACCCAGTTGCTCACTTCGTCCCCCGAGCGCGGACCCCGTGGAAAGCACGCCGTGTCCCTGCACGACCTGACCGAGTTCACCTTGCATTCGAAGGCCCCGCTCCCCCTCCAGATGGACGGCGACCACCTCGGGCTACGAACGAGCGTGACGTTCACAGGCGTACGCCGTGCACTGCGTGTGATTGTGTGAGCAGAACTGGCTAAACTCCTTTCACTCGAACGTTTAGGCCAGGATCCACCCCATGGAAGTACGGCTGTGACCTAGTCGACACCGAGGAATCAAAAAAAACTTTCCAGAAGGGGTTGTATCCGCCGCTGAGGTTTGCGAGTCTCTACGTGGCGATCGGGACGGCCCGGAACACCAGCCTCCACTGATCACCGGAACCCTCCACGAATCACAGGACCACGCCAGGGAACCTGGCAGTCGGCCCTTCACTTGTTGAGGGATTCGTGAAAGCGTTCACATTCACAAGCAACCTGCACGTAATCAAGGAGAGGTAGCAGCCATGGACTGGCGTCACAACGCCGTTTGCCGCGAGGAAGACCCCGAGCTCTTCTTCCCCATCGGCAACACCGGTCCTGCGCTGCTGCAGATCGAGGAAGCCAAGGCCGTCTGCCGTCGCTGCCCGGTGATCGAGCAGTGTCTGCAGTGGGCGCTCGAGTCCGGCCAGGACTCCGGCGTCTGGGGTGGTCTCAGCGAGGACGAGCGCCGCGCCATGAAGCGCCGCGCCGCCCGCAACCGGGCCCGTCAGGCATCCGCCTGACACACCCACCCCTGCTGACAGCCTGAGCTTGGCGGCGCGTACACCGCGTACGCTTCTCCCGCCCCCGAGCCGCAGCGCGCAGTACCCCCGATGCGCAGCACATGCTGGCAACGAGCTGTTGAGCCCCGGCCCCCTGAACGGGCCGGGGCTCTTTGCTGTCCGGAAGTCGCCTCGGCTGTGAGAAGTCCTGTCGCCGCCGCTACTTCTGCGCCTGCACCGGGACGTCCAGGATGACCCGGGTGCCCCCATCCGGTGCCGGGACCATGTCGAAGGTTCCGCCCAACTCGCCTTCCACCAGCGTCCGTACGATCTGCAGGCCCAGGTTGCCGGAGGTGTGCGGGTCGAACCCCTCGGGCAGGCCGACGCCGTCGTCCTGGACGGTGACCAGGAGGCGGGCCTCCTTCGTCGTACCGCCGCGGACCGCCGAGACCTCGACGGTGCCGGTTTCGCCCTCGCGGAAGCCGTGCTCCAGGGCGTTCTGGAGGATCTCCGTCAGGACCATCGACAGCGGGGTGGCCACCTCTGCGTCCAGGATGCCGAAACGGCCGCTGCGCCGGCCGGTGACCTTGCCCGGGGAGATCTCGGCGACCATCGCGAGCACGCGGTCGGCGATCTCGTCGAACTCCACGCGCTCGTCGAGGTTCTGGGAGAGCGTCTCGTGCACGATCGCAATCGAGCCCACCCGTCGGACGGCCTCCTCCAGGGCCTCCCGGCCGCGCTCGGACTCGATGCGCCGGGCCTGGAGGCGCAGCAGGGCCGCGACCGTCTGGAGGTTGTTCTTCACCCGGTGGTGGATCTCCCGGATGGTCGCGTCCTTGGTGATCAACTCGCGTTCGCGCCGCCGCAGTTCGGTGACGTCACGGAGCAGCACCAGTGAACCGATGCGGATCCCCTTGGGTTTGAGCGGGATCGCCCGGAACTGGATGACCCCGTCGTTGGCCTCGATCTCGAACTCGCGCGGCGCCCAACCGCTGGCGACCTTGGACAGCGCCTCGTCCACCGGGCCCCGGGTCGGGGCGAGTTCGGCGGTGGTCCGGCCCAGATGCTGACCGACCAGGTCGGAGGCGAGGCCCATGCGGTGGTAGGCGGACAGCGCGTTCGGAGAGGCGTACTGGACGAGGCCGTCCGCGTCCAGGCGGATCAGACCGTCGCCGACGCGGGGCGCGGCGTCCATGTCCATCTGCTGGTCGGGGAAGGGGAAGGAGCCCGCCGCGATCATCTGCGCGAGGTCGGACGCGCTCTGGAGGTAGGTCAACTCCAGGCGGCTCGGAGTGCGCACGGTGAGGAGGTTGGTGTTGCGGGCGATCACACCGAGGACGCGCCCGTCACGTCGTACGGGGATCGACTCGACCCGGACCGGGACCTCCTCGCGCCACTCGGGGTCGCCCTCGCGCACGATCCGGCCCTCGTCGAGCGCGGCGTCCAGCAGGGGGCGGCGGCCGCGCGGGACGAGGTGGCCGACCATGTCGTCCTGGTAGGAGGTGGGGCCGGTGTTGGGCCGCATCTGGGCGACGGAGACATAGCGGGTGCCGTCGCGCGTGGGAACCCACAGGACGAGGTCGGCGAAGGAGAGGTCGGAGAGCAGCTGCCACTCCGAGACCAGCAGGTGGAGCCACTCGAGATCGGAGTCGTCGAGGGCGGTGTGCTGGCGTACGAGTTCGTTCATGGAGGGCACGTGTGCGAGCGTACCTGGCGGTACGGACAAGGTTCGCAACCAGTAACGGGGGCCTGAAAACACCCGCGGGCCGCGGCGCCTGGGAGGGACCCTCAACCCTCCCGGCACCGCAGCCCGGAGCAACAACGGCCGCGGGGTGTGCGGTCCCGGTCGGCCGAAGGATGAGGAACCGGGGCAGTCAGGGCAGAGAGCTCCGGGTCCTCGGTCCGTCTTCCTGTGCGGGGAAGACGGAGGTCTGCGTTGTTATCGCTGTGCACTTCTCCCACGCAATTGTGGACTAGACCACTAGGCGTGTCCATGCGTTGGAGCCTGTTTGTTGTTGGCGCTTTCCCCGGGCGGTTCCCCGCCAGCGGGGTGCCTACATCCACCACGCAGCCTAACGCTTGTGGGTTCATGTGCGGGCCAGATGGCCATGGCAATTTCGGCGAGCGCCTCCAGTTCCCCTCGGCTCGCCCCGTCGCGCCCGCTCAGGCGTGCCCCACCTGCCTCCGTCACCGGCCTCCGTCACCCGCGAGGAACGCCACGACGTCGGCGACGTCCACCAAGGGGATCGCCGCTCCGGGGAACACCGATTCGCCTCACACCCGCCACGCCCCGATAACCCGGCCTCTGCTAGATTGGTCTAAACCACATAGCCTCTTTCGGCCCTTCAGCTTCTTCAGATCTCTCAGTTTCTTCAGATCTCTCCAGGACGGCAGGCCCAGCGTGGAAGTTGTCATCGTTCCGGACGCCGAGTCGGGCGGCGAGCTCATCGCCGAAGCCATGGCGGGGCTCCTGCGGCGCAAACCCGACGCGCTGCTCGGTGTGGCCACCGGCTCGACCCCGCTGCCTATCTACCGGGCACTCGTCGCCAAAGTGCGCTCCGGCGCCGTGGACACCTCACGGGCGCGGATAGCCCAGCTCGACGAGTACGTGGGGCTGCCGGCCGATCACCCGGAGTCGTACCGCTCGGTGCTGCGGCGCGAGGTGCTGGAGCCGCTGGGCATCGGCATGGGCGCCTTCCTGGGGCCGGACGGCACGGCCAAGGACGTGCAGGCGGCGAGCGAGGCGTACGACAGGGCGCTGGCCGAGGCCGGCGGGGTGGACCTCCAGCTGCTCGGGATCGGGACCGACGGGCACATCGGGTTCAACGAGCCGTGTTCGTCGCTCGCCTCGCGCACCCGGATCAAGACGCTGACCGAGCAGACCCGCATCGACAACGCCCGCTTCTTCGACGGCGACATCGAGCAGGTCCCGCACCACGTCATCACCCAGGGCATAGGCACGATCCTGGAGGCGCGCCACCTGGTACTGCTCGCCACGGGTGAGGGCAAGGCGGACGCGGTCGCGGCGACCGTCGAAGGCCCGGTCGCGGCGGTGTGCCCGGCCTCCGCGCTCCAGCTGCACCCGCACGCGACGGTCGTGGTCGACGAGGCCGCCGCGTCCAAGCTGAAGCTCGCGGACTACTTCCGGCACACCTACGCCAACAAGCCGGACTGGCAGGGAATCTAGGGCGTGTTGCGGGCCGACGCGCGAAGGCGCCGGGATCCCTCGGGGAACCCGGCGCCTTCCTCGCGGCTCTTGATCCGCGCCTGCTCTTGATCTGCCCCGGCTCCGGTCCGCTCCGGCTCCGGCTCCGGCCCGCTCCGGCTCCGGCTCCGGCTCCGGCCCGCTCCGGCTCCGGCTCCGGCTCCGGCCCGCTCCGGCTCCGATCTTGCTCCGCTCCTACTCCGCCTCCCCCGGGCCGCTCCCCCCGCCCCCGTTCCCCGTGATGACCTCCGCCGCCGCTCGGCCGCAGACGCGGGCGGCGCCGTGAGTGGCGATGTGGAGGGCGCCGCGAGGAGGTGCCTGAGGGAGGCCCATCTCGACGACGACGGTGTCGGGGCGGGCCGTGAGGAGGGTGTCCAGGGCCTGCGTCATCCAGGGGTGGCGGTGCTCGTCGCGGACGACGGCGACGATCCGCCGCTCCCCGGCCGCCGCGAGCGCCTCGGTCGCCGCGTCCTCTCCGGTGAAGCTGCCGGTCTGCGTGCCGGGCAGTCGGCGGGCGAGTTCCGCGGCGACGCCCCAGGGGGTCTCGTCACCGACGGCGAAATTGGCGACCGGCGCGAGGGCGGCGACGTAGGGCGCCTCGGTGAGCGGGGTGAAGGGCTCGGCACCGGTCAGGCGCAGGGCGCGGCGGGCGGCGACGAGGCCCACGTCGGGCCGTCCCCCGACGCCGTCCTCGGGGGCCGCCGTCGTCGTCCAACGCGCCAGGGCCCGTACGCGTTCCGCCGCGTCGGCGAGGCGTTCCTCGGGCAGCTCTCCGGCGCGCACGGCCGAGACGAGGGCGTCCCGCAGGCGTCGTACGGTCTCGTCGTCGGCCAGGCCGCCGCCCACGCAGATCGCGTCGGCGCCGGCCGCGACGGCGAGGACGCTGCCACGTTCGATGCCGTAGGTGCCGGCGATGGCCTGCATCTCCATGCCGTCGGTGACGATCAGGCCCCGGTAGCCGAGTTCGCCGCGGAGCAGGTCGGTGAGGATGCGGCGGGACAACGTTGCCGGGCGGTCGGGGTCCAGGGCGGGGACCAGGATGTGGGCGCTCATCATGGCGCGCGTTCCCGCGGCGATCGCGGCGCGGAAGGGGGCCAGCTCGCGTTCCGTGAGGACCGTGGGGTCGACATCGATGCGAGGGAGGGCGTGGTGGGAGTCGACGGCGGTGTCGCCGTGGCCCGGGAAGTGCTTCGTGCAGGCGGCGACGCCGGCGGACTGCAGGCCGGTGACGTAGGCCGCGGTGTGGCGGGCGACGAGGGCCGTGTCCGCGCCGAAGGAGCGGACGCCGATGACCGGGTTGGCGGGGTTGGAGTTCACGTCGGCGGACGGGGCCCAGTTGAGGTTGACTCCGCAGGCGGCGAGCCGGCGGCCCAGCTCTGCGGCGACCTCCAGGGTGAGCGTGACGTCGTCCACCGCGCCGAGGGCGTGGTTGCCGGGGAAGCTGGAGCCGGTGCGCACCTCGAGGCGGGTGACGTCGCCGCCCTCCTCGTCGATCGCGACCAGCACATCGTCGCGTTCGATGCGCAACTGGGCAGTGAGGGCGGCCAGTTGATCGGGGGAGGTGATGTTGCGGCCGAACAGGCCGACGGAGGCCAGCCCTTCACCGAGGCGGCGCAGCAGCCAGTCGGGCGCGGTGGTGCCGGTGAAACCGGGCTGGAGGACGGTGAGGGCGTCCCGTGTCAGGGTGTCGGTGCCGTGGGCGATTGTCGTCATCGGGTGGGTGTCATCCCTTCACGGCGCCCGCGGTCAGACCCGCGGCCATCTTGCGCTGGACGAGGAGGAACAGGACCACGATCGGAACGGCCATCATGGTGGAGCCGGCCATCATCGGGGCGTACTCCGTGCCGTGCTTGGTGGTGAAGTTGCCGAGCCAGACGGTCGCGGTCTGGTGCTTCTGGCTGAGGAGCATGAGGGCGTACAGGTACTCGTTCCAGGCCTGGATGAAACCGTAGACGGAGGTGGCGACCATGCCGGGGGCGAGAAGGGGGAAGACGACCCGGACGAAGGCGCCGGTGCGCGAGCAGCCGTCGACCATCGCGGCCTCCTCCAGCTCCTTCGGGATGTTGACGATGAAGCCGCGCAGGGTCCACACCGTGAACGGGAGGATGAAGGTCAGGTAGGTGATGATCAGGCCGGTGAGTTTGTCGTACTGCTCCAGGTCGTTGAGGAGCAGGAAGACCGGGATGATCATGGCGACCAGCGGAACCATCTGGACCGCGAGGATGCCCACGATCACGATCTTGCGGCCGCGGAAGGCGAACCGGGAGATGGCGAGCGCGGCCAGCATGCCGACCACGATGCCGATCGCCACCACCGCCAGGGACACGACCAGGCTGCGGCCGACGGGGCCCCAGAAGTCGGCGATGGCCAGCGCGCGGCGGAAGTTGGTCAGCGTGAGGCTGCTGGGCAGGAGGCTCGGGTCCGGGTCGATCGCGTCCTTCGCGGGCTTGAACGCCGTGTTGAGCATCCAGTAGACGGGGAAGCCGGCGGTGACGAAGACGAGGAGGCCGAGGAGGTTCCAGCCGAGCTTGGTCTTCCGGCGCGGGACGGACGGGAGCGCTCCTATGCTGCTCGTGCTGCTCATGCCGCTCATTCGACGTCTCCGATCTTCAGCATCTGTCGCATATAGACGGCCACCACACCGAGCAGCAGCACCACGGTGATGAGGGCGATCGCCGAGCCCTGCGCGTAGTCGTTGACCACGAAGGCGCGGTCGTAGGAGTAGGTGGTGAGGAGCTGGAACTCAGCCTCCGGATGGCCGCCCCGCATCACGAAGACCTGGGGGAAGACGCCCATGTCCCAGATGACCGACAGGGTCGTGAGCATCACGATGATCGGCTTGAGGATGGGCAGGGTGACGTACCGGAAGACGCCCCAGGAGCCCGCGCCGTCGAGCCGGGCCGCTTCCTCCAGCTCGCCGGGGACCTGGGTGAGACCGGCGCCGAGGGTGATCACGACGAAGGGCACCGCCCCCCACACCACCAGAAGCATGATCACGGCCAGGCCCTGCGGCCCGCTCGCGAACCAGTTGTGGCCGATCAGCTCGACGCCCGGCAGCTTGCTGAGCAGGGCGTTGAGGATGCCGTAGTCGGCGTCGAAGAGCCACTTGAAGACGGTGGTGGCGACGATGATCGGCATGCCCCAGCTGGCCACCAGCGCGATATTGATGAGCGTCTTCACCCAGCCGGAGACCCGCTGGAGCAGCAGCGCGATCAGCATGCCGGCGACCATCGTGAAGATCACGCACCCGGCGGCGAAGACGATCGTGCGGATGACGACCTGCCAGAACTCCGCGTCGCCCAGCACGTTCGTGAAGTTGTCGAAGCCGACCGACTCGGCCGGCTGGAAGCCCCACAGCTGGGACTGCCCGAACTTCTGGAAGGACAGGGTGACCAGGCGGACCAGCGGATAGCCCATGACGAGGGCGAGGATCAGCAGGCAGGGCGCGAGCAGCAGCCAGGGAGCGGCGGCGCCGGAGCGGGGCCTTGTGGGTGGCTGCTTCGCGACGGCCGGTGGCGGCGGCGCCTGGCGCGGCGGTGGCAGCTTGGCGTGGGTGGTCGTGTCTGCGGCACTCATCGCGCGCTCCTCAGCGGTCCCTCGGGTCGTACGAGAAGCGGGGCCCCGTCGCCGGACAGGGCCCCGCGCTCAGGTCACTTCGTGTTGATGACCTTGTCGATCGCGGCGTCCGCTTCCTTCGCGGCGGCCTCGACCGACTTCTTGCCGGTGCCGATGCTCTGCAGCATGGTCTGCAGGACCTGGGCCTTCTCGACCTGGCCCCAGCCGGGCGCCATCGGGACGAACCAGTTGGACTCGGCCGCGGTGGCCGGGACCGCCGTCGCAGGGTCGCTCTTCAGGGGCGCGAGGTCGGTCTTGTTGTTGGGCAGGTTGCCCTTGGCGATCAGGCCCTTCTGGCCGGAGGGGCCGGTGAAGGCGTTGATCCACTCTGCGGCGAGGCCCTGCGCGTCGGACTTCACCGGGACGGCGAGGTCGGAGCCGCCGAGGAAGACGGGGAGGTTCTTTCCGGACGGGCCGGGCATCACGAAGTTCTCGAGGTTGCCCTTGAGCTTGCCGCTCTTGTCGTTGTCCGGGAGTTCGGAGGTCGCGCCCTCCCAGGCGGCGCCGAAGATCATGGCGGACTTGCCCTGGCCGTAGACGATGTAGCGGTCGGACTCGTCCTTGGTCTTGTCGCCGTGCATGTACGAGTCGACGACGTTCTTGAACTCCTTGAGGCCCTTGACGGACTCCGGCGAGGAGAGGTTGGCCTTCCACTGGCCGCCCGACTCGACCGCGATCGAGCCGCCGGCGTCGTAGACGAAGGACATGGCCGCGTACCAGTCGCGGGTGGGCTGGTACCAGGCGCTGAACTTCTTGCCCTCCTTCTTCTGGACCTTGTCCAGGGCGTCGGTCAGCTGCTTGTACGTCTTCGGGGTGGACTTGACGCCGACGGAGGCGAAGAGGTCCTTGCGCCAGTTGCCGACGCGGCCGCCGGCGTAGTACGGCACGCCGTAGGTCTTGCCGTCGTAGGTGACCGAGGTCTTGAGGCCGTCCAGCCACTGGTCCGAGTTGTCGAACTTGGCGGGGTCGACCGGGGCGAAGGCACCCTTGACCATGTAGCTGAGCATCTCGCTGTTGCCCATCTCGACGACGTCGGGGGCCTTGTCGGTGGCGAGGACCGCGTCGAGCTTGGCGTTCTTGTCCGGCCAGCCGTAGTACTCGTGGTTGATCTTGACGCCGGGGTGCTTCTTCTGCACCGCCGCGTCGGCGGCCTTCACCAGGTCCGGCCAGTTGTTCTGGGCGTCGACGGTGAGCCAGACGGTCAGTTCCTTCGCGTCCGCGCCCTTGTCCGAGCCCCCGCTGCCCTTGTCGTCCCCGCACGCCGCGATGGAGACCATCATGCCCGCGATACCGATCGCGGCTATCAGCTTGCGCTTCACGCCACCCTCCTCAGGGATGCCACACCCCCCGCCCACGGGCCGGGACCTGGACCAATGGTGTAGACCAGTGCGCAGAGCTTGGCTCAGACCAATAGACCTGTCAAGGGCGGTCGAACCCGCTCCGACCAGCCGTTATGGGACCTACATATGCAGGAACCTTTAAGTAAGAAACCGTCGAAAACATCGACCATGGCGGCGCGAGGCCGGTAGACCAGTTGCCTTGGTGGACTAGACCAGCGAAGGTTGGGGCGGTATACAGAAGAGATCGCGCAAGCGGCGGGGCAGTACCGCCGTATACGTGCCACGATGTGAGCCGCGGCCGACGGTGTGTCGGCCATGTCGGCATTCGGAGCCGGGAAGGCAGGCCATGAGCACCGACGTCAGCAGTGCGGAGAACGAGGCTGGGGCGACCGTCCGTACCGCGCGCGTGCCCAAGTACTACCGCCTGAAGAGGCACCTGCTCGACATGACGGAGACCCAGGCGCCCGGTACGCCGGTCCCGCCCGAGCGGACGCTCGCGGCCGAGTTCGACACCTCCCGCACCACCGTCCGCCAGGCACTGCAGGAGTTGGTCGTCGAGGGCCGCCTGGAGCGCATCCAGGGCAAGGGCACGTTCGTCGCGAAGCCGAAGGTCTCGCAGGCGCTGCAACTCACCTCGTACACCGAGGACATGCGCGCCCAGGGCCTCGAACCCACCTCGCAGCTCCTCGACATCGGCTACATCACGGCCGACGACACCCTGGCCGACCTCCTCGACATCACCGCGGGCGGCCGCGTCCTGCGCATCGAGCGGCTACGTATGGCCAACGGCGAGCCGATGGCCATCGAGACCACCCACCTGTCCGCCAAGCGTTTCCCGGCACTGCGCAGGTCGCTGGTCAAGTACACGTCCCTCTACACGGCGTTGGCCGAGGTCTACGACGTCCACCTCGCGGAGGCCGAGGAGACCATCGAGACCTCCCTGGCCACGCCGCGCGAGGCCGGCCTGCTCGGCACGGACGTGGGCCTGCCGATGCTGATGCTCTCCCGGCACTCGCTGGACAAGGAGGGGCAGCCGGTGGAGTGGGTGCGGTCGGTGTACCGGGGCGACCGCTACAAGTTCGTCGCGCGACTCAAGCGGCCCACGGAGTAGGCACGCCACGCCCGAGCCCTCGTATCCGCAGCTCAACGGCAACATTTGGGGACCGATATGCGGACGGGGGCTTCCGCTGCCGGGACGCCGTCACCTAGATTTCCTGCGCATTACAGGTGATCAGTGAGGGGACGGAGTCACAATGTCAGAATCCCCGGAAGTGAGCCGAGGGCCGGTGGTGACGCCCGTGCGCGTCGTCATCGCCCTCTGCCTCCTCGCGCCCTTCGTGGCGATGCTGTGGGTGGGCTCGTACGCCAAGACAGACCCCGCCTTCATCGGCATCCCGTTCTTCTACTGGTACCAGATGCTGTGGGTGATCCTCTCCACGGCGCTGACCATGATCGCGTACAAGTTGTGGCAGCGTGACCAGCGGGCCCGTGCCGCGGGTTCCTCGGACGGGGGTGCGTCGAAGTGAACGACGGCGTGAACGGCGTCGCGCTCGGCGTCTTCATCTTCTTCTTCCTGGCCGTCACGGTCGTCGGCTTCCTGGCCGCGCGCTGGCGCAGGGCCGAGAACGAGCACAGCCTCGACGAATGGGGCCTGGGCGGACGGTCGTTCGGCACCTGGATCACCTGGTTCCTGCTCGGCGGCGACCTGTACACGGCGTACACCTTCGTCGCCGTACCGGCGGCGATCTACGCGGCGGGCGCGGCCGGCTTCTTCGCGGTGCCCTACACGATCCTCGTGTACCCGCTGATCTTCACGTTCCTGCCCCGCCTGTGGTCGGTCTCCCACAAGCACGGCTACGTGACGACGTCCGACTTCGTCCGCGGCCGCTGGGGCTCGAAGGGCCTGTCCCTCGCGGTGGCGCTGACCGGCATCCTCGCGACGATGCCCTACATCGCGCTCCAGCTCGTCGGCATCCAGGCGGTGCTGGACGTGATGGGCGTCGGCGGCGGCGAGAACACCAACTGGTTCGTCAAGGACCTGCCGCTGCTGATCGCGTTCGGCGTGCTGGCGGCGTACACCTACTCCTCGGGCCTGCGTGCCCCCGCGCTGATCGCGTTCGTGAAGGACACGCTGATCTACATCGTCATCGCGGTGGCGATCATCTACATCCCGATCAAGCTCGGCGGCTTCGACGACGTCTTCGCCAAGGCGGGCGAGGCGTTCAGCCAGACCAACCCCGCGACCGGCAAGCCGCGCGGCGCCCTGGCACCGGCCGAGGCGGGCCAGTGGACGTACGCCACGCTGGCGTTGGGCTCGGCACTGGCCCTGTTCATGTACCCGCACTCGATCACGGCGACGCTGTCCTCGCGCAGCCGTGAGGTGATCCGGCGCAACACCACGATCCTGCCGCTGTACTCGCTGATGCTGGGCCTGCTCGCCCTGCTGGGCTTCATGGCCATCGCGGCCGGCGTCAAGGTGACCAACGGTCAGCTGGCCATCCCGCAGCTGTTCGAGAACATGTTCCCGGCGTGGTTCGCGGGCGTGGCCTTCGCGGCGATCGGCATCGGCGCGCTCGTCCCGGCGGCCATCATGTCGATCGCGGCCGCGAACCTCTTCACCCGCAACATCTACAAGGACTTCATCAAGCCGGACGCGACACCCAAGGAGGAGACACGCGTCTCCAAGCTGGTCTCGCTCCTGGTGAAGGTCGGCGCCCTGGTCTTCGTCCTGACGATGGACAAGACGGTCGCCATCAACTTCCAGCTGCTGGGCGGCATCTGGATCCTCCAGACCTTCCCCGCCCTCGTCGGCGGCCTCTTCACCCGCTGGTTCCACCGCTGGGCGCTGCTCGCGGGCTGGGCGGTCGGCATGGTCTACGGCACGGTCGCCGCGTACGGCGTCGCCTCCCCGACGCAGAAGCACTTCGGCGGCTCGGCGAAGGAGATCCCGGGCATCGGCGAGATCGGCTACATCGGCCTGACGGCGTTCGTACTGAACGTCGTCGTCACGGTGGTGCTCACCTTCGTCCTGAAGGCGCTGAAGGCCCCCGAGGGCATCGACGAGACCAGGCCGGAGGACTACTCGGCGGACGCGGGCGACCCGGGCGTGCAGGTGGAGCTGCCGCCGGCCACCGCGGGCTCCGCTCACTGAAACGCTCCCATAGGGGCGCGGGGCCGCATCGATGCGCGGCTCCGCCCCGCAGGGCGCGATCAACCACGAACAACCCGCAGCGGGCCGCCGACGACAACCCAACGGCGGCCCGCTCCGGTTTCCCCGTCGGCGACCTACGCCCGCGTACGTCGCGCCATCGCATCCCAGAACCCGTCCAGCTCCCGCACCCGCATGCTGACCCAGTGCGGCGTCTTCCTCCGCAGCACCCTGGGAAAGCACCGCCGCAGCCGTCCGGGCAGCAGCGCCTGCTGCTGGCGGCAGAACGGCTCGCGGATCTCGGCCCGGGGCACACTGCCGCGCGGTGGGTACGGGCAGAGCTTGAACTTGCAGTCGGGCAGACAGTTCGAACCCGGTGCGGGCGTGACGGCGGCACCGGCCGGCGCATTGGGCTCCAGCGGCTCACGGTCCGTACGGATGCACGGCGGGAGGGGCATGCCCGGCTGCTCCGCGCGGAGCATCCGGTCCTCGACCTCGTCGGGGTTCCCGTCCCGGTCGACGAGGTTCAGCATGACCAGCACGTCGGCGACGAGGCGCTGGGCGCGCCCGTCCAGCGATCTCCAGCCGACCGATGGCGGGACCCACAGGTTGTGCCGGCTGTGTCCGCCGGTGTGTCTCACACGGGAGCCGATGTTGTCGGCGACGCCCTTCTCGTCGATCCACAGGAAGCGCTCGGGCTGCCCGGTCTCCAGGGCGAGGGCCACCAGGTCTCCCGCCTCGGCGACGAAAGGATGCAGACACTGCCGGGGCGAGTCGCCGTTCCCGGTGTTCACGCCGGGAGGGCCGGGCGCCCGGTTGACCGTGCCGGCCGTCGACAGCCAGCGCTTGACGGTGTCCACGGCGGTCGTTCCGCCGCCCCTGCGAGACGGCGGACCTGACGCATCGCCGTCGTCGTGCACGTGGTGGCCGACGTTTTCCGGGAGTTCCCAGAGGCACAGCGCCTGGAGCAGGCTGAGCTGCGCATACCAGCACCGGGACCGCTGGAGGACCGTCTCCGCCTGCCGGATCAGGTCGGCGCGGCTGCCCCGGTCCGTGTGCGGGTGATGCACGCGCCGGTTGGCCGCGTACTTGAAGCCCTGGGCCAGGGCGGCTTCCAAGGCGAGCGGCAGGTCCGGGGCGCCGCCGACGTGGACCGGGTCGAGGTGGCGCACCCACCTGGCGAGGCGTTCCTGGGCCTCGCCACGGTGGGCTTCGTCGACCGAGCCCACCAGCATGGGGAGGATCCAGGCCCGCATCACGAAGTTCCGGAGCAGGCGAACCCGTTGCGTGCGGTATGCCTCGTTGAGTTCGCGCAGCTTGCCCTGGAGCTGTTCGGTGCGCTCGGACGACGCGGCCCCGGGGGACCCGCGGGCATCCACCTCCTGTGCCGCCTCCTTGGCCCATTCCAGGTACTTCCGCCTCTTGGCGGCTTTCAGGCGTGTGACCGCGCCGTTGTATTCCTGCACGGGATCGTTGTGGAGGCCGAACTTCTCGCGTATCACGGCGAACGCCGCGCTGCCTCCGCTGCCGCACTCCTGGGCGGCGGCGAGGCGTAGGGAGTACGACGGCTCATTGACACCCAGTGTGAAGAGCTGCCAGTACAGTCCACTGGTGTCGGTCCTGTCGGAGACCCTGCGCAGCGCCGCGCCGAGCTGCTTGATCAGCGCCAGCTTGGCGTCGTCGATGGTGCGCGTGTCCCCCTTGATGCCGGTCCAGCAGGAGTGCACCGCGCCCACGATGCGGCCGAGCCGTCCCGGAGACTCCTCCACGCTTTCGACCTCCAGCGCGGCCGCGTAGAGGTCCAGAACCTTCGAATCGTCCGTGCGGTGGCTCGCGGCCGCGCAGAGCCGGTGGGTCAGGGGGCGCCCGTGCAGGGGTGCCTGCCGCACCAGTTCCTCGAGCTCCTTCTTCGCCTCGGCCCGGACGCCGCTTCCCTGAGCCGCGAGCTCCGCCGCCCGCCGACGGGACAGGAACACCAGGGCGACGAGCAACTCACGGCTGGGACCGGGCGGTTGCAGCGCCTGGTCGACCAGTTCTCCGGCGCCCCGCTCGCCCATGGCGGCCAGCATGCGGAAGCCGAAGTACGCCTGGACGATGCTGTGGGGGAAACGGACCTTGCGCTCAAGACCTTCCACCAGCCTGAGCTTGTTCGCGTGGGCCGCGAATCGGGCGAGGACGGCGTGGCACTGGTCCATGCTCGCCTCGCTCAGACGCCTGCCCTCCTCGTCGCCGAGCCTGGCACAGAGCGTGTTCCAGATCCGTTGCCGATGCCACTCGGAGAAGACGTTCACGCGCTTTCCGTACTGGTCGAAGCCGCGCGCCCTGGTCCACAGGTGTTCTGCCCTGGCCGTCGCCCGCCGCACCGGGCCGGGGTGCACGTCCGTGTCGAGCAACTCGGCGAAGCCGACCTCCAGGTTGTCCTGGAGCAGGCCGATGCAGGCCAGGGCGGACACCACTTCGACGGTGTCGAGGCGCTCCTGCCGGCTCAGCGCGACGTCCTCCCGCAGCCGGCCCTCGCACAGCCTGCGTTCCCACCTCTCCAGCAACTGCAGCCGCAGCATGCTGCGGTCCCGGCCGGAGACGTCCAGAGGCTCCGGGTCCTTCGGGTTCAGGAGGCCGTTCTGGTGCAGTTCCCGAACGATCTGGAGGTAGATGGGTGATTCGGTGACCTCCGCCGATTCCACGATCCTGTCCAGGTACTGCTCGTCGCTGCCCGACGCGCGTGCCTCGACGAAGTGCAGGGCCTCCTCCTCGCTCAACGGTTCCAGCTCCACGATGGCGGCGGGGGTGCTCTCCAGGGGGCTGTGCGGCCGCGAGGCGATGACCAGAGGCAGCTTCTCTTTGTGAGCGCGCTCGATGGCACGGCGGATGATGTTGTCCCGGTTCTGCTGGAGACCGTCGTCGAGGAGCGCCTCTTCCAGGCCGTCGGCGATGACGACCGGTTTGTCGTCGGCGAGCAGTTGCTGCCAGACCCGATCGATCTTGGTGCGTGCCAGGGTCCCCTGGGGCGTCTCCTCGGCGAAGCGCCGCTTGGCCATGCGCTCGAAGTTCAGGTCGGCCTCGCCGGCCGCGTCCCTCAGCCGGATCGGCACGGGCACCGCGTGCTGCTGGGCCAGCAGTTCGGTGAGCCGCACGAGGACGGCGGTCTTCCCCACGCCGACGCCGCCGACGAGCAGGTAGGGCCGGCGGGTGTCGCGGTCCCGCAGCCGTTCGGCGATGACCTCGGCGACCTCGTCGCGGCCCACGATGTCGTCCGTGTCCTGGCCGGCGGTGAGCACCAGTTGACCGGGTCTCCTGCGTGCCTTCCCGAGGTAACGCCGCTTGGTCCAGCCGTACCAGCAGAACAGGAAGAGCGCGGCGGCGATGGATGCGGTGAGTACGGGACCGACGAAGCGGAGGAAGGCGTCGAACCCATCGTCCTTCCGCAGGTCCTCGAAGCCGGTCGACTCGCCCGTGATCAGGATGTACAGGCCCTCTCCGCACCAGGCAAGGACCGCGAGCACGGCGATCAACCAGACAATCCTGGTCGCGTTGCCGTAGGAGAACCCGGTCCGCCACTTCTTGGGCCGGGTGGTGCCGCGCCGGGCCTCCAGACGGATCGTCAGGGTGTGCCAGCGGCCGACGAGGACGCTCCGGACCCGGTTCCCCGCCCGCCTCAGACCCAGCGTGGCCATGGGCGCGTTGCGCGGCCGCTCCTTGCCGGGCGGGCGACGGACGACATTCGTCATCGTGCGTGCTCCCTCCGAGAGCGTTCTCGGGGCGGAGGGCTCCGCGGGCGCCGGCGCCTACTTCCATGGAAGCACTCTCGGGCCGCCCCGCAACCGGTGCGGACATCGGGGGTTCGCTGTCGAACGCGTCCGGCAGACTCGGCCCCATGGACATCATCATCCGGCAGGTGGAACCCCGCGAGTACGACACCGTCGGCGAGATCACCGCACAGGCCTACCTCCAGGACGGCCTTCTCGACTTCGGGGAGAGCGACGCGTACCTGGGCGAGTTGAGGGACGTGGCCAAGCGGGCCGCGGCCGCCGAGGTGCTGGTCGCGGTGGAGCAGGGGCGGGTGCTCGGCGGAGTCACCTTCGTGCCGGACGGCGGCCCCATGGCCGACATCGCCCGGCCCGGCGAGGCCGAGATACGGATGCTCGCGGTCGCGCACACCGCGCGTGGGCGTGGTGTCGGCGAAGCTCTCGTACGGGCCTGCGTCGAGCGGGCGCGCGCCGTCGAGGGCTGCACCGGCATGGTCCTCTCCACCCAGGCCACCATGCACACCGCCCACCGCATCTACGAACGCCTCGGCTTCACCCGCACCCCGGAGCGTGACTGGAACCCGATTCCGCACCTCGACGACATCACTCTCCTCACCTATGAGTTGACGCTGTGAAACCACGGCAACACAACATCTGGGGGTGACACCGCAGCCCGGCACAAGATGTATGCTCATGCTCGCTGTCGCCGCAGGGGAATCCGGTGCGAATCCGGAACTGTCCCGCAACGGTGTACTCATGCGCGTATGCCCGCGTATGAGCGTCAGTCCGAGGACCTGCCGACAGCGCGCCCGGCCCGTCCGGTCCGGGTGCCCGACGTCCGGGCCTCGTGGAGTGGGTCGGTGGACGCGACGCCGCGTGCGCTCGTGCTGCCCCCTGCCCTCCGCCAGGCCCCGTGCCGAGCGAGGGAGAGCCCCACGTGACCATCGCGCCAGCCGAACCGGCTTCAGCGACCGAGCTGGAGAACGACGGTCCCGGTGCCGCACTGCTGCGGACCCTGACCGAGCTGACCGCCGACCTGCCCGACGCCGACCCCGGCCGGGTCGCCGCCGCCGCTTTGCGGGGCCGGTCGGCGCGGGCCGACGAGGCGGAGCTGCGCCAGCTGGCCACGGAGGCGGCCGCCGGCCTCATCTCCGAGGACCCCGTCTACTCCCGGCTGGCCGCGCGCCTGCTCACCATCTCCATCCGTGCCGAGGCCGCCTCCCAGGGCGTCACGTCCTTCACCGGGTCCGTGGCCGTGGGGCACCGGGAAGGCCTCATCGCCGACCGCACCGCGGAGTTCGTGCGCGTGCACGCCGACCGGCTCGACGCCCTCGTCGACACCGGCGCCGACGACCGCTTCGGCTACTTCGGCCTGCGCACCCTGCACAGCCGCTACCTCCTGCGGCACCCCCTCACCCGCAAGGTCGTGGAGACCCCGCAGCACTTCATGCTCCGGGTGGCCGCGGGCCTCGCCAAGGACGACAGTCCCCGGTCCGTCGACGAAGTCGCCGCGCTCTACGGGCTCATGAGCCGCCTCGACTATCTGCCCTCCTCCCCCACGTTGTTCAACTCGGGCACCCGGCACCCGCAGATGTCGTCCTGCTATCTGCTCGACTCCCCGAAGGACGAGCTGGACTCCATCTACGACCGCTACCACCAGGTGGCCCGCCTGTCGAAGCACGCCGGCGGCATCGGTCTCTCGTACTCCCGGATCCGCAGCCGCGGTTCGCTGATCCGTGGCACCAACGGGCACTCCAACGGCATCGTCCCGTTCCTCAAGACCCTGGACGCCTCCGTCGCCGCCGTGAACCAGGGCGGCCGGCGCAAGGGCGCGGCCGCGGTCTACCTGGAGACCTGGCACTCCGACATCGAGGAGTTCCTGGAGCTGCGCGACAACACCGGTGAGGACGCCCGCCGTACGCACAACCTGAACCTGGCGCACTGGGTGCCGGACGAGTTCATGCGCCGGGTGAACGCCGACGGCCAGTGGTCCCTCTTCTCCCCCGCCGACGTGCCCGAGCTGGTCGACCTGTGGGGCGAGGAGTTCGACGCCGCCTACCGCAAGGCGGAGGCGAACGGGCTCGCCAAGAAGACCCTCCCCGCCCGCGAGCTGTACGGCCGCATGATGCGCACCCTCGCGCAGACCGGCAACGGCTGGATGACCTTCAAGGACGCGGCCAACCGGACGGCCAACCAGACGGCGCTCCCGGGCCATGTCATCCACTCCTCCAACCTCTGCACAGAGATCCTGGAGGTCACGAACGACGGGGAGACCGCAGTCTGCAACCTGGGGTCCATCAACCTCGGGGCTTTCGTGGACAACGGCGACATCGACTGGGAGCGGCTGGACGCCACCGTCCGCACGGCCGTCACCTTCCTCGACCGCGTCGTCGACATCAACTTCTACCCGACCGAGCAGGCCCGCCGGTCGAACGCGAAGTGGCGGCCGGTGGGCCTGGGCGCGATGGGCTTGCAGGACGTCTTCTTCAAGCTGCGCCTGCCCTTCGACTCCGCCGAGGCCCGTGAGCTGTCGACCCGACTCGCCGAACGCATCATGCTCGCCGCGTACGAGACGTCCGTCGACCTCGCCCTGGGCCACGGCCCGGCACCGGCCTTCGAGAAGACCCGCACCGCCATGGGCTGGCTGCATCCCGACCACTACGACGTGAAGCTGACCTGGCCGGAGCGCTGGGAGGCGCTCCGCGACGAGATGGCGATCGGCGGCCTGCGCAACACCCTGCTCCTCGCCATCGCCCCGACCGCGACCATCGCCTCCATCGCGGGCGTGTACGAGTGCATCGAGCCGCAGGTGTCCAACCTGTTCAAGCGCGAGACTCTGTCCGGGGAGTTCCTCCAGGTCAACTCGTACCTGGTGAAGGACCTCAAGGAGCTGGGCGTGTGGGACGCCCGCACCCGTGAGGCGCTGCGCGAGGCCAACGGCTCGGTGCAGGACTTCGCCTGGATCCCCGAGGACGTACGAGCCCTGTACCGCACGGCGTGGGAGATCCCGCAGCGCGCCCTGATCGACATGGCCGCCGCCCGCACCCCGTTCCTGGACCAGGCCCAGTCCCTGAACCTCTTTCTGGAGACGCCGACCATCGGCAAGCTCTCCTCGATGTACGCGTACGCCTGGAAGTCGGGTCTGAAGACGACGTACTACCTGCGCTCGCGCCCGGCGACCCGGATCGCCCGCGCGGCCCAGGCCCAGGCCCAGCCCGAGAAGACCATCCCCGTCCAGCAGGTCGCCGACCCCGACGCCGTCGCCTGCTCCCTGGAAAACCCCGAGTCCTGCGAGGCCTGCCAGTAATGACCAGCGAAGCCAAGAACCTGCTCGACCCGGGCTTCGAGCTGACTCTGCGCCCCATGCGCTACCCGGATTTCTACGAGCGCTACCGGGACGCCATCAAGAACACCTGGACCGTGGAGGAGGTCGACCTCCACTCGGACGTCGCCGACCTCGCCAAGCTCAGCCCCGCCGAGCAGCACCTCATCGGCCGTCTGGTGGCGTTCTTCGCGACGGGCGACTCGATCGTCGCGAACAACCTGGTGCTGACGCTGTACAAGCACATCAACTCCCCCGAGGCGCGCCTGTACCTGAGCAGGCAGCTCTTCGAGGAGGCCGTCCACGTCCAGTTCTATCTGACGCTCCTGGACACCTACCTCCCCGATCCGGAGGACCGGACGGCCGCCTTCGACGCCGTGGAGAACATCCCCTCCATCCGCGAGAAGGCCGAGTTCTGCTTCAAGTGGATCAACGAGGTCGAGAAGCTGGACCGGCTGGAGACCCAGGCCGACCGCCGCCGCTTCCTGCTCAACCTGATCTGCTTCGCCGCGTGCATCGAGGGCCTGTTCTTCTACGGCGCCTTCGCGTACGTCTACTGGTTCCGCAGCCGGGGTCTGCTGCACGGTCTGGCCACCGGCACCAACTGGGTGTTCCGTGACGAGACGATGCACATGAGCTTCGCGTTCGACGTCGTGGACACCGTCCGCAAGGAGGAGCCGGAGCTGTTCGACGACGAGCTGCGGCAGCAGGTCACCGACATGCTCCGGGAGGCCGTCGAGGCCGAGCTGCAGTTCGCGCGCGACCTGTGCGGTGACGGCCTGCCGGGCATGAACACCGACTCGATGCGCCAGTACCTGGAGTGCGTCGCCGACCAGCGCCTCACGCGCCTGGGCTTCGCCCCGGTGTACGGCTCGGAGAACCCCTTCTCCTTCATGGAGCTCCAGGGGGTTCAGGAGCTGACCAACTTCTTCGAGCGGCGCCCGTCGGCGTACCAGGTCGCGGTGGAGGGGACGGTCGACCTGGACGAGGACTTCTGAGGCTCCACGGCCTCGGCTTCTCGCAACTGGCGGTCGATCCGGCGCTCGCGGGCCAGTCCCACGAGCGCCGGGCCGGCCAGGAGGACGAAGAGAACCAGGACGGTCACGTAACCACTGAGTGAGTTCATGCGGTAAGCATCGTGCGCGAAGAACACTCATGACAGTGGCAGGACTGCCGCACACCTTCAAATTCCTGCCACCCTCGGGCACACTGCCGACATGCTGAAGAACGTGGCCGCCGTCCTCCTCGACGGCGTGCACCCTTTCGAACTGGGTGTCGTCTGCGAGGTGTTCGGCATCGACCGCAGCGACGAGGGCCTGCCCGTCTACGACTTCGCCGTGGCCTCGGCGGAGGGCCCGACCCTGACCACGCCTGCGGGCTTCTCCATGGTGCTGGAGCACGGTCTGGAGCGGCTGGAGAGCGCCGACCTGATCGCCGTACCGGCCGGGGAGACCTACGCGGTGCGCGCCTATCCGCCGGAGCTGCTGGAGGCGCTGCGCGCGGCCGTGGACCGGGGAGCGCGGGTGCTGAGCGTCTGCTCCGGGGTGTTCATGCTGGCGGCCGCCGGACTGCTCGACGGCCGCCGCTGCGCGGTGCACTGGCGGCACGCCGAGGAACTGGCCCGGCGCCATCCGCGGATCACCGTCGAGCCGGACGTGCTGTACGTCGACGCCGACCCGGTGATCACCTCGGCGGGCACCGCGGCCGGCATCGACGCCTGTCTGCACATCGTGCGCAAGGAGCAGGGGCCGCAGGTCGCCAACAGGATCGCCCGGCGCATGGTCGTACCGCCGCACCGCGACGGCGGCCAGGCCCAGTACATCGAGCGGCCGCTGCCGCGTTCCTCCTGCGACACGGTCGGTGAGGTGCTCGCGTGGATGGAGCGCAACCTCCACGAGGAGGTCACCGTCGAGCAGCTCGCCGCCCGCGCCCACATGTCCCCGCGCACCTTCGCCCGCCGCTTCCAGCAGGAGACCGGCACCACTCCCTACCGCTGGCTGCTGCGGCAGCGCGTGCTGCTGGCCCAGCATCTGCTGGAGGCGACGGACGAGACGGTGGACGCGATCGCCGGCCGGACGGGGTTCGGTACCGCGGCCGCGCTGCGCCACCAGTTCGTACGGACGCTGGACACGACCCCGAACGCCTACCGGCGCGCGTTCCGAGGACCTCAGGCCGCCTGACGCCTCACCTCGGCACCGGTCGCAGCAGCAGCTGGTGCGGACGCAGCGTGATGCCGACCCGGGTCGCGTCGTTGGAGCCGGGCACCTGCTCCAGGCGGTACCGCGTCGCCACGGCCGCCGTGATCAGAGACAGTTGCGCCATCGAGAAGTGGTCGCTCGGGCACTTGCGGTTGCCCACACTGAAGGGGCTCATGGCGTACTTCGGAACGTCCTTCACCCGTTCCGGGAGCCAGCGGTCGGGGTCGAAGTCGAGGTGGTCCGCGTAGGAACGCGCGTCGCGTTGGATCGCGTAGGGGCTGTAGACGATGTCGGCCCCGGCCGGAATGCGATACCCGCCGAGTTCGGTGTCGGTGACGGCCCGACGGGTCAGAATCCATACGGCGGGGCGCAGTCGCATGGCCTCGACGACGACATTGTTGGTGTGGGTGAGCTTGCGGACGTCCTCGAATGCCACAGGACGTCCTCCGGTCACCGATTGCACCTCCGCGCGCACCTTGTCCGCGTGTTCCGGGTGTTCGGCGAGGACCTGGAGCAGCCACATGATCGTGGATGCGACGGTTTCGCTGCCGGGGGTGACTATCGCGACGACCTGGTCGTGGATCTCCTGTTCCCCGATGGGGTCGCCATTGTCGTCCTTGGCCTCCAGCAATGCCGTCAGCAAATCGTCCGGCTTTTGACCGGATGCGCGGCGCTCGGCGACGATCTCGTCGACCAGGAGATGCAAATCGGCCAGGGCTCGGTTGAATTCACGGTTGGCCGGCAGGGGCAGCCGGTACAGCGGCCCGAGGGGAATCACCATCCGCTGGTACATACCGCGGAAGACGGTGGCGAGGGCGACGCACAGCCGCTCGGCCCGCTCGTCCATGTAGTCGCCGCGCAGCAGACAGCGGGCCGCGATGCGTACGGCGATGCGGAACGACTCGGAGGTGCAGTCGATCGTCTCGCCGGCCGTCCAGCGCTCGGTCAGCGCGTGCGCCTCCTCCTCCATGATCGGCCCGTAGGCGGGGATCGCGTCGAGTTTGAAGGCGGGCTGGATGGTGCGGCGCTGGCGCCGGTGCCGGGGGCCGTTGGCGGTGGCCACGCCCTCCTTGCCGAGCAGGCCTTCCAGGGATTCCCACAGCGGCCCGTCGATCTTGTAGTCGGGACTCAGCGCGAGCGCGCCGGTGAGGGCGGGCGTGGTGACGGCGTACACCGTCTTCGGGCCGAGCTTCAGGCGGACGACGTCTCCGTGGTCGCGCAGCCGGGACATGAACGCCAGCGGGTCGCGGGCCAGCTTCCAGCCGTGGCCGAGAAGCGGAACTCCGCCACCCGCGAGGGGTGGCTCCCGTAGCTCCGGCATGCGTGGTTCCACGGGCTTCACGGACTCGACGGTCATTTCTCACCTGCCGCTTCGTTGTTGACGTACGGGGGCGTGGACCGGTCGTCCCAGCTGTCGACCATGTAACGGCCGGACTCGTGGTGGAACCAGTAGACGGAACTGAACCAGTTCCGCATGTTTCCCAGACAGGCGCGCACGGCGGCGCCCAGTTCCTTTCCCCGCACCGTGCCGTCGTCGAGGCCGTCGGCGAACCGTAAGGCTTCCCGTTCGGCGAGCAGGAATTCGGTGATGCACTCGTCGACCCGTCGCCTGATTTCCTCGACCGCCTGTTCCAGGGTCAGTCCCTCATGGGTGACGAGACTGATTCCGAGATTGTGCACCTCGTCGCCCGCTATTTCCTTGGGGAGCGAGCAGAGGTCGTTGTACCAGGCGGCGAATTCCTGACTCAACAGCGCCGCCCGTCGATATGACGGGTGTTTTCGCACGGCGTCCGGGAGTTCGCATCCCGCGCTCGGCTCCAGCAGATCCGTCCAGATCCAGTGCGCGAAGGTGAGCCGGCGCAGCGCGAGATATTCCTCGACCGTCGGGATGATCCCCTCTCTGCGGTTGTGGAATTCCCGGTCGTAGGCCTCGATCACGGCGTGGAAGTGCCGGGCGAACCGCTCGTTCCACGTCCGGGGCAGGAACGAGTACAGCCTCACCATGCTGTCCGCGAACCCGGCGACCAGCGGGTCCTCGTGATGCAGATGGGGCCGTGGGGAGTCGAGGGCCCTGTGCAGCCTGGATTTCAGGCGCCGCCAGGCCGCTGGTCGGTCGTGCACGATGTCGCGGTCATGGCGGTCGTCCCAGACGAAGAACCACGCGCTGTAGTCCCCGATCGCCTGGAGGACCTCATCCGGGGCGCCGAGGTAGTACCCCGCCATGAGGTCGGTGTAGCACAGTCCATCGGCATATTCCGCCACCTTGTCCGCGGGCATCAGCCGTTTTTCCAGGAGCCAGGTGCGGGTCTTCTCCTGGAGCCTTGGCCAATACTCATGGAGTCGCCGAGGAAAGGCGGCCTCGATCACCGGAAGAGAGAGCGAGGGTGGGACCGCCACCACCGTCGCCGTCGAAGTGGTGCTGTACGCGGTGCTGTAAGTGGTGCTGTGTGGGAAAGCAGGCACGAACTACCCCTCTCAGCCGCCCGTGGCCGCACGCCCCTCCGCTGTGCCGGGCGTGCGCCGTTGCGTATCCGCCACTCCTATTCAGCCCTACAACTGACCACTCGGGGAACGGATTTGCACCATTCACTACCCCACAGTGCCGAGAATCCCCCTTGCCTGACTGGTTCTGGATCAACTAGGAGCCCGGGAAACGATCGAACGTGCGACGGACACACGAACGGCGCCTGTTCGGCCGGGGGCAGCTGAACAGACGCCGTGCGTAAGGGACTTCCGTGGCCTCAGTCGTTGGCGACCACGGGGTAGCGGGGCTCGTTCTCGGCCATCTGCCGCAGCGCGTCCTTGCGTTCACGCTTGGAGAGCCGGTCGATGTACAGGTACCCGTACAGGTGGTCGGTCTCGTGCTGCAAACACCGCGCGAAGTAGCCGGTGCCGCGCACCTTGATCGGATTGCCCTTCTCGTCCTGCCCGGTCACCTCGGCGTAGTCGGGCCGGGCGAGCGGCGCGTACGCGGTCGGCACCGACAGGCACCCCTCGTTGCTGTCGTCCAGCCGGCGCTTGTCCGCGGGCAGCTCCACGATCTTCGGGTTGCAGACCACACCGACGTGCCGCACACCGTCGTCGTCCGGGCAGTCGTAGACGAAGACCTTCAGATCGACCCCGATCTGGTTGGCGGCCAGGCCGACGCCCTCGGCGGTGCGCTGCGAGGCGAACATGTCCGCCACCAGCTGCTGGAGCTCCTCACCGAACTCGGTGACGTCCCTGCACTCCTTGTGGAGCACCGGGTTCCCGACGACGGTGATCGGCCGCGAGGTACCGGCCTCACGCCAGGCGGCCTCGCGCTCCTCCGTCTCCTCCGTGTCGATGACGAAGCCCTCGTCGTCCACGGGGAGCACGCCCACGTGCTGCTGATCGGTGTCCTGCTGCGCCATGACCGACGTAAGCCTTCCTGCAACCATGAGAATTTTCTGCGTGTACAGCCTAAGGGTGGTTCAGGAGAGGCAGCGGTTCAGCAGACCTCTTCCAGATCCCGCCAGTCCCGGGAATCCGGGCTGTCGGCGACCCACCCGTCCAACAATCCCCGGACCAGCGAAGCCGGCGCGGCCACCCCGCACTCCCGTTCCGGCACCCACAACTGCCCGTCCGTCCGGTGCCCGAGCGGGCCGGGATGCCCGGGCTCGCTGTGATCGTGCGGGTCGAGATGCTCACCGTCGCCCTCGTCCGAGGGCATCCGTGACTCCGAACACATCCGGCACAGCAACCGCACCGACGACGACCAGTCCTCCGCGGCGAACCCGGCGTCGGCCGCGAGCTGCTCCAGCGCGTCCCGGTCCGCCTCGGTCGCCGCCTCCAGCAGCACCACCCAGGTCGGCACGGGCGACGGCGCCCACAGCTCGATCTCGTCGAACACGGGGTACGCGTGTCCGGCAGCCGTGGTCCGCTCGCCGTGCGGCACGCCGTCGTGCAGCACGACCTCCCCCCAGCGCCGCCCGGAGGACGGTAGGGGGATGGACAGCACCTCGATCCTGGCGGGGTCCAGCCGGCGCCCCCACACGACCTCCGCCTCACCCTCGGGCGAAAGCCGCACCGCCGCGCTGCCGAGGTCCATGCCGAGGGGCTCACCCGAAGCGGTAGCTCCCCCTGGCACGTGCAACCCGTACGCCTGCCAGGCGCGCCGGGCCAGCGGCCAGTCCTGGAGGGCGGTCGCCGCGATGCCGACGTTCCACCAGTCGGGCGCCCCGCTCTCCCGGTCGAGCAGCGCCACGGCCCTCAGGCCCGCCGCCCGGGCCTGCTCCCAGTCGTGCCGGAACTTGTGCAGCAGGGCGAGGTTGAACCAGGACTCCGAAAGCCACGGCTCCAGATCGGCGGCGCGTGTCAACAACGCGCCGGCGTCCTCGTACCGACCATCACCGATCAGGGTGAACGCGCGGTCGGTGGCCTGCCGCCAGGAGGCGGAGGGCCGGTGCCGTCCCTTGCCGAAGATCCTCACGATTCCCGCCTGCCAGTTCCGTGGTGTGGGCTGGCCAGTGCCCCCGGACACTCTCTCTCCTTCGCATCCAACCACGTACGGCTGGAAGGGCGCTCATTACCCATGGGTTACCCCACTCCGGGCAGGGTAAGACAGCCCCGCGACAGAACCCGGGCCAGTGCTTCCACGACTTCGGGCGCGTAGTCGTCGGCGGTGCCCAGCCGCAGTTCCTCCAGCGCCTTCAGGGGCCCGCCCGGCCCGGCGTCCCGCGCCTTCTCCTCGTACGCGTTCACCGCCCGCACGATGCGCGCGGCCGGCGGCTGCTCCCGGCAGGGGTCGGCCTGCCGCTCCACGACGACGGCGACCCGCGGGTCCACCCCGGTCTGCCGTACGACGGCCCCGCCGAGGAGCGCGATGCGCCGCTGCTCCTCGACGGGCAGCGCGGCGGTGGCCCCCGCCGGTACCGGGTCGAGGAGGCTGAGCTGGCCGATGTCGTGCATGAGGGCCGCGTACTCCAGCACGGTGAGTTCGGGCTCGGTCAGGCCCAGGTCGCGGCCGACGGCCTGGCTGAGGGAGGCGACCCGCAGGGCGTGCCCGGCCGGTGTGTACCCGGCGATCTCGGTGGCGCGCGCGAGGGAGGCGATGGTCTGCCGGTAGGTGGCCCGCACGGCGGCGTAGCGGCGCAGGGACAGCTGGGTGAGCAGCAGCGGGAGCGAGAAGACGGGCAGGGCCCACAGGCCCGCGACGTCCACCGCGAGCGCCATCACGGCACCGGTCGCGCAGACGGCCGATCCGATGCCGAGGGTGGCGCGCAGTTCGTCCCGCAGCAGCGGGCCGAAGGGCCAGCCGGTGCGCGCGTGCGCCAGCGCGGCGGCGAGAACGGTGTCGCACAGGACGGTGAGGGTGAGCAGCGCGAGCAGCAGCAGGGCATGGGCGGGGCCGCCCCCGGCGGCCAAGGTGCCACTGTGGGAGAGGGGTTGGAAGCACACGGCGGCGAACCCGACGGTCAGCACCCGCCGGGCCAGGTGGTCGAGCGTCGGGCTCCGCCCCTGCGCGATGTGCGGCACGCTGCCGAGCAGGGAGGCGGCGAGCACGACGGTGACGACCTGGGAGACGCCGACGGGGGCCCCCTCCGCGCCGGCCGGGTCGAGGGCCCGGGGCAGGCCGGCGTTCTCGCCCAGCAGCGCGTACGCCAGCGCCCCGGCGGCCCCGAGCGGCGCGATCTCCCGCACGCCGGGCCCGCTCCACCGGGTGAGCTCGCCCACGGCGACGAGCAGCCCGAAGGCGAGCGCGAGGGCGCCTTCGTGGACGCCGTCCCAGAGGGTGACGCAGAGGGAGACGAGGGCGAGGAGGGCGGCGGAGGCATGGACGAGGGCGAGGGCCGCGGGGCACCGATGCCGGGTCATCCGCGCGCTCCCGGCAGGCTGGAGACCGGCGGCCGCTCACCGGGCCGGACGGGCTCGTCGGCCGTCACGGCGGGGTGCCAGCCGGATCTGCCCACCGCGCGGACGAGGGCGGACACCATCCGGGGGTCGAACTGCGTCCCCGCGCACCGCTCCAACTCCTCCAGCGCGGTGGGAACCGGTCGGGCCCTGCGGTACGACCGCGTCGACGTCATCGCGTCGAACGCGTCCGCGACGGCCACGACCCGCGCGCACTCCGGGATCTGACTGCCCACCAGCCCGTAGGGGTATCCGGTCCCGTCCAGCCGCTCATGGTGGTGCAGCACCGCCGTCCGGGCCTCGCCGAGGAAGGAGATCCCGCGCACGATCTCGTGCCCGTACTCGGGGTGCAGCTCGATCACGCGCCGCTCCTCGGGCGTCAACGGCCCGTCCTTGCGCAGCAGCCGGGTGGGTACCCCGAGCTTCCCCACGTCGTGCAGGATCCCGGCGAGCCGGAGGACCTCCACCCGCTCCTCGTCCATGCCCAGCTCGCGCGCGATCAGCACGGACGCCTGCCCGACCCGCTCACTGTGCCCGCGGGTGTAGCCGTCCTTGATGTCGACGGCCTGCACCAGCGCCCGGATGGTGGCACGGTGGGCCGCCCGCTCCCGGTGGTACTGGGCGTACACCCACCACGACACACCCATCGGCAACAGCACGAGCAGCGCGGCGACGGGCCCGTACGGGCTGCGCCACAGCACGGCCATCATCAGCCCGGCCGTCCCGTGCACCGCGACCGGTGCCAGCGAGCGCGGCAGCAGCCCGCGCCACGCCCGCCGTGCCGGTGCCTGCTCGGCCAGGGCGAGGATTCCGCCGTCCAGCAGGGCGAGGACCAGGCAGAACACCAGGACGGCCGCCCCGGCCGGGCCGAGCGCGTAGGGGAAGTCGGAGGTGCGGACGGCGTCGCAGCCGTCGAGCGCGGCGTGGAGGTGGGCCGCTGCCCACACGCCGAGGATCAGCCGGGAGGCGCGCCAGACGCGGCGCAGCAGGAAGGGGCGCGCCTCGACGTGGGAGAGCAGGGCCCCGGGCAGCGGGACGAGCGCGGCGGCGGCCGGGGGCAGCAGGAAGGCCGCGGCGAGCAGGACGGGGTAGAAGGTGCCGGCGAAGCGCCGCCCGGCGACCTGTTCGCAGCCCGCGTACAGCGCGGCGAGCGAAAGGACCGCCCACGCGTGTGTGCGTGATGTCGGCGGGGGCAGCAGACAGAGGAGGGCGACGAGGCCGACGGCGACGACGTACACACGTGCCCGTGCCGGAACCGCCTCCATGTCGCCCCTCCCCCGGCATGACGGTGCCCTACCAGGCTTGGGAGCCTAGGGCGGCCAGGGGGGGGTGCGCGGGCGTATCACCCGCGGATTACTACGTTCGGGTGACGGCCGGGGGCCGCCGGTGCCGTGCCTTGCCCGGGAGTTCAGGACTCCCTGGGAGGGACGGGGGTGGCCGGAGCGGCCGTCACATCGTGCTCGGGCACGGTCTGGCCGGAGCGGATCAGCTCGATCCGCCCCATGACCTTGGCCCGCAGATCGGTCGGCACGTCGTCGTGCCCGCAGCACCGCTTGACCAGCTTCTTCACGGCCTGCTCCAGGCCGTACTTCTCGAGGCACGGCGAGCATTCCTCGAAGTGGTGCTGGAACTTGTCGCGGTCGACGTCCGGCATCTCGCTGTCGAGGAACTCGTAGAGGTGGTCGAGGACCTCACTGCAGTCCGTCTCGTGCGGGTCTCCGCAGCTCATGAGCCCGAACCTTTCACTTCGTTCGACTCGCCGGCGCCCGCCGGGACCAGTCCGCGCTCACGGGCGTAGTCCTCGAGCATGCCGCGCAGTTGACGACGGCCCCGGTGCAGCCGGGACATCACCGTACCGATGGGTGTCCCCATGATGTCCGCGATCTCCTTGTACGCAAAGCCCTCGACGTCCGCGAGATAGACGGCGATGCGGAACTCCTCGGGGATCGCCTGGAGTGCTTCCTTCACGTCCGAGTCGGGCAGGTGGTCGAGCGCCTGCGACTCGGCGGAGCGCAGACCCGTCGACATGTGCGACTCGGCCCGTGCGAGCTGCCAGTCCTCGATCTCCTCGGCCGCACTGCGCTGGGGCTCGCGCTGCTTCTTGCGGTACGAGTTGATGAACGTGTTGGTGAGGATCCGGTACAGCCACGCCTTGAGGTTGGTGCCCTCACGGAACTGGTGGAAGGACGCGTACGCCTTGGCGTACGTCTCCTGCACCAGGTCCTCGGCGTCGGCCGGGTTGCGCGTCATGCGCAGTGCGGCCGAGTACATCTGGTCGAGGAATTCGAGCGCGTCGCGTTCGAAGCGCGCGCTGCGCTCCGCGTTCGACTCCGCGCTGCCGCCCCGGCCCTCGGGCAGCTCCGCCTGGCCGTTGTCGGTCCCTGCGTCGGTCCCAGTGACCGGACCCACCTCCTCAAGATTTCTCGTGGCACCGAAACCGGCCCCACTCGAATCGGAGGATAGAACACGATCCGCACCCGCCGCCGCCCGAATAGGGGCGGTCTTGGCCGCGTGCAGCACCGTCCAGTCCAGGTCGGCGCGGCTGCTGCGGCTCGGGCAGATGGTCGAACCCATGCGGCGGACTCCCTCTCCTACGACGTCGGCGCTGGTCTGCCAGCACTTCTGTCCGCCTCAACAGTGGTCGGCCGCGCTGCATTCCCCGGGCCTAGGCGAGTGACGAGGCCCACCTCACGACTCCGGCGGTGATGGTCTCCAGGGCGCGGTCCTGTCCGATGTCCGCCCTCTTCGGCACGGCGAAACCGTGATCGCCGTACGGCACCTCGATCAGTTCGTACGTCCCCTCCGGGAACTCCTCGGGCTTGCCGAACGGGTCGTTGCCGCCCTGGACGACGAGGGTGGGGACCCCGGCGCCGAGCAGTTCCTCGGCGCGGGACTTCTCCGGCTTGCCCGGCGGGTGGAGCGGGAAGCTGAGGGCGAGGACGGCGTGCGCGCCGAGCTCGGTCGCGGTGCGGCAGGCCACCCGGGCGCCCGCGCTGCGCCCGCCTGAGATCACGGGCAGCCCCCGCTCGGCGAGCGCGGGCCAGATCCCGCGCCAGCCCACGTCCAGCGTCTTCGGAGCGGGCGCCATCTTCTTCCCGGCGACCCGCCAGGGCTGCTCGACGAGCGCGACGGTCACGCCGTGCCCGGGCAGCTCGGCCGCCAGTGCCGTGAGGTCGCGGGCCTCGATGCCGCCGCCGGCGCCGTGGCTCACCGCGAGCACGAGCCGGGCGTTCTTCGCCGGGTGCCAGGTGATGCGGGCGGGACCGGCGTCGGTCTCGACGGTCTCGCGGGTCGCCTTCTTAACGTCTGTCACACCACTCACGTCCGTCACATCAGAAGAGTGTGCCCTCTTCAGGCCCCTCCAGCTCCTTCAGCAGCTCCGGTCCGTTGTTGCGGACGTTGCTGACCGCGGTCGTCACCGGGTACGCCCGCATCAGCCCCTCGGGCGGCGGGGCGAGCAGCTCGCGCAGGTCGTCCGGGTCCGTGCGGGACGGGTCGAGCCACGTGTCCCAGCGTTCCGGTGTCAGCATCAGCGGCATCCGGGGGTGGATGTCGGCCAGCGCGTGGGGCCCGTCGGCAGGCGCCACCGCGAGCGGGGTCTTCTCGGCCTCCGTGGTGATGACCGAGCACGTCACCCACCAGGCCTGCGGATGGTCGTCCGGCAGTGTGCGGTCCCGCCAGAACTCGTACAGACCGGCCATCGCGAAGACCGACCCGTCGGCCGGGAGCACGAAGTACGGCTGCTTGCGGGGCCGCTTCTTCTTCCCCTCGACCTCCAGGTCCCGCTCCTGTGTGCCGGTGACCCACTCGTAGTAGCCGTCGGCGGGGATGATGCAGCGCCGGGAGCTGAAGGCACGGCGGTACGACGGCTTCTCGTGGACCGTCTCGGCGCGCGCGTTGATCATCCGGGCGGCACCCTCGGGCGTCTTCGACCAGGACGGGACCAGGCCCCACTTCAGCGTCCTCAGCTGGCGGACCGGACGCTTGTCGTCGGCGTCCTTCAGAGGACGGTCCAGGACCGCGTACACCTCCTTGGTGGGTGCCACGTTGTAGTCGGGCGCCAGGGTCTCCTCCGGCTCCCATTTCTCGATCCCGAAGGTTCCCGCAAGATCCTCGGGCCCACGACTGGCCGCGTACCGTCCGCACATGTCAAACCGCCCCTCCGCCCTGCGAAAACGCTAGCTCATCCTCCACCGAAGCAGCACGGTGCCCCATCGGGGAACTCCAATAGCTGCCGTCTTGACATGTCGCAGAGGCCGGGGTAAGCGTGGTGGAGTATGGGAGTTCGGACAACCATCCGATCCTCGAAGCGAGTGGATGTTTTCCCACTCGCACGCGGAATGTATGGGTCGACACGAATCTCATGGCATCTGCGTTCCGCGTTCATCGCAGCGCGTGTGCATAATTCTGGCCTCAATCATGAGCGTTTGTGCATGACGCCGAACACACCACCGCCATCATTCTCTGGTGATGCGTAGCCAGGGCACAAACACGTCGAGGAAAAAACAGGGAGAGTCCCATGAGTCTCCGGAAGATTGTCCGGGCCTGGGAGGACCCGGAGTACCGCGACACCCTGAGCACCGCAGAGCTGGCCGACCTGCCGGAGAATCCGGCGGGCGCCATCGAGCTGACCGACGCCGAGCTGGGACAGGTTCTGGGCGGCGCCCAGAGCGGAGCCAGCGTCGGCTGTAACACGAAGACCTGCGTCACGACTCGCGGCAACTCGCAGAACCCCTGCCGCAACTGCTGACAGGGCAACACAGCGAGGGCTGCCAGACGTTTGTCCAGCAGCCCTCGCTGCGTCCTGGGCAGGGCGGACGCCGAGGGAGCATCGGGCCATGAGAGCGCGTGATGTGTGGCAGGCCCCCGAGTGGTACCGGGCCTTTCCCCTGGCCGAACGCGGCGGCGCACCGAGTGACAGCGCCACGGGTACGACAACCGCTTCGGACCCTCTTCCCGAGGGAGCGCTGGGTCGTCTACGTGCTTGGCGGAGCCAGCGGCCGTTCACGCGGGAAGGGCTGTTCGCTGAGCGGCTGGCGCTTGGCTCGCTCTCCGAACGTGATCTGCTGGCTCTGCTGGCGGAGCCTGCGGAGAGTCTGAAGGCCCGCATCCAGGCCGCTCCCGACTGGCTGATCGTTCTCCGACAGGCATTCACACGCCCGGCTTCCGCCGAACTGGCGACTTCGCTCGAGAAGATCGAGGACGATCACCCTCTTGCCGGGTGCCTGCCGGCGATCGGCCCTCTTCTAGGAAATGTTCTCGACCGTCTCCAGGAAAAGGTGCGCGGGCTGCGCGCAGAGGTCGAGTTCCTCCCCTTCGAAAGGAAAACGCTTCCCAGGGTCTTCCTGGCGAATCTCGCGCCCCTCCTTCTCTTTCAGCTCAGTAAACCGCTCCTGCTCGAGCTGCATGTTGCGCGGTTGGAAGGACAATTGCGAGGCGAGACAGCGGAGGACCGCTTCGAGGACTTCATCCGGCGGCTCGGTCAGGAAGGCTCCGTCGTGGGGCTTCTTGCCAAGTACCCGGTGCTCGCACATCAGCTGGTGCTCACGACGCAGCAGTGGGCCGACTACCTGTACGAGTTCCTGACGCATCTGTGCGCTGACTGGCAGTCCATCCGCACCACCTTCGCCGCGGGCGGCGATCCCGGGCCGTTGGTCGACGTGGAGGCCGAAAAGGGCGACCGGCACCGTCGAGGGCGCAGTGTGCTCCTGCTGCGCTTCGGCTCGGGGATGCAGTTGCTGTACAAGCCGAGGTCGCTGCGTGTGGACGTGCACTTCCAGGACTTGCTGTGCTGGTTGAACGACCGGGGCGCCGAGCCCGGCCTGCGGCCGCTGAAGCTGGTCGACTGCGGGAAGCACGGCTGGTCGGAGTTCGTCGACGCGGCCTCCTGTACGTGCGAGGAGGAGGTCGTGCGTTTCTACGAGCGTCAGGGAAGCTACCTGGCGCTGTTGTACGCCCTGGACGCCGCCGACCTGCACAACGAGAACCTGCTCGCTGCGGGTGAGCATCCGATGCTCGTCGACCTGGAGGCCCTGTTCCATCCTCACGTCCACGACAAGGGGGCGACTTCGGAGAACCCGGCGGTGGGAGCGCTGGATCGTTCCGTGTGGCAGGTCGGGCTGCTCCCGCGGCGCATGTGGTCCGACCAGGATTCCATCGGCGTGGACATGAGCGGCCTGGGCGGGCACGCCGGGCAGATGAACCCGCATCGGCTGGTCAGCTGGGACAGGCCGGGGACGGATGAGATGCGGGTGGGTCGGCGGCGTGCCGAGCTGCCCGTCAGCGAGAATCGGCCCCGTCTGGGTGACCGGGATGTCACGGTCTGGGAGTACCGGGACGCCGTGCTGGACGGCTTCACCGGAATGTACCGACTGCTGTGTGAGAACAGAGCGGCTCTGCTGGCCGAGCAGCTGCCGCGCTTCGCCCAGGACGAGACGCGCGTCGTCGTCCGCTCGACGAACGTCTACGGCCTTCTCTGGTACGAGAGCTTCCATCCGGACCTGTTGCGTGACGCGCTCGAACGTGATCGCTTCTTCGATCACCTGTGGTTGGAAGCGGCGCAGCGTCCCTATGTGGTTCCCCTCATCCCCGCGGAGCAGCGCGATCTGTGGCACGGTGACATCCCGCTGTTCACCACCTGCCCGGGCAGCCGGGCGATCCTCAGCGCGGAGGGGGAGCGCTTCGAGGACTTCTTGGACGCGCCCAGCCTCGATCTGGTCCGGCAGCGAGTGGCGCACCTCGGTGATGACGACCTGGCCAAGCAGCGCTGGATCATCAAGGCGTCGCTGGCCACGCTGCTCATGGACGCCGAGGACAGGATCAGCCGGCCGGCACAGGTTCCGTCGGGGCACCGGTCTTCCCTGGTCACGCGGCGGGTGGAGCGAGAACAGCTGCTCGCCCTGGCGAGCTCCGTCGGGAGGCGTCTCGGCGAGCTGTCCCTTCAGAACGAAGGCGGCGCCTACTGGCTCGGCGTGGGCCCACTGGACGAATCGACCTGGGGGCTGTTCCCTTCGGGCAGCGACCTCTATTCCGGAACCAGCGGAATCGCACTCTTCCTGGGCTACCTGGGCGCGGTCACCGGCGACACCTCCGTAACTCTCCTCGCACGTCGGGCACTGACGTCGGCACGAGTCCAAGCGCGGGAGTGGCTCCAGGAACAGCCGGACACGAGCAGATCCCCTCCGACGGTCGGAGCGTTCGACGGCCTCGCCTCGGTCGTGTACGTCCTCACGAGCCTGGGCGTCCTGTGGGCCGAGCAGGATCTCCTCGACGAAGCGGCCGCACTGGCCGAGCGACTGCCACCGCTCATCTCCGCGGACCGTTCGCTGGATGTGATCTACGGTTCGGCCGGGTGCGTGCTCGCACTGCTCAGCCTCCACTCGGTCCGACCCTCACCCCGGACCTTGGACGTGGCGATCCGCTGCGGCGAGCGGCTCCTGGCCACGGCGCAGCCCGTGCGTCGCGGGCTCGCCTGGAGGACGCTCGAGGATCAACCGCCGCTGGGTGGGTTCTCGCACGGCACCGCCGGCATCGCGTTGAGCCTGCTGCGACTGGCTGCCCGGTGCGGCGACGACCGTTTTCGGCGGGTTGCCCGCAGCGCTCTCGACTACGACCGCAGCCTCTTCCTTCCCGAGCTGAACAACTGGGCCGACCTGCGTGTCTTCCCGCCCCGGACCATCGAGGCGGACCCGTTCGACCCGGCCGCCGGGCCACCTCGCAAGAGCATGGTGGCCTGGTGCCACGGCGCCCCGGGCATCGGCCTGGCACGCCTCGCCACCCTGGATCAGATGGCCGACGCGACGACCCGGGACGAGATCGGTCTCGCCCTGAGCTCCACGAAGCGGTACGGCTTCGACATGGGCCACTCGCTCTGCCACGGAGCGCTGGGGAACGTCGAGCTTCTCCTGACGGCGGCGGGGTTGCTGGACCGACCTGAGGATCATGACGCTGTGGAACGAGCGACGGCGTCGGTCGTGGCGAGCGTGGAGGCCCATGGCTTCGTGACGGGAGTGCCCCTGGGAGTGGAGACGCCCGGGCTCATGACCGGGCTTGCGGGGATCGGGTACGAACTGCTCCGGCTGGCCGAGCCCGACAAGGTGCCGTCCGTTCTTCTCCTGGCTCCTCCACGGTGGCGGGCGCAGGGCTGAGAGAAAGGACCATTGGTCGTGGCCGACCGTGTGATCTTCCGGGAGAGCGCCCTCCAGGCGTACCGGAAAGGTACGGCGAAGGACATCGTGCCGCGCCTCACCCTGCGACCGATCATCGTCTGCCTCTGGCTGCTGCTCGCCGTGCTGATCGTCACCGCGGCTCTGGCCTGGTCCGTACGGGTGCCCGCGTACGTCGACGCCCGGGGCACGATCCTCCCGCACGGTGCCCGGAGCGGACCCGACGGCAGAACGACGACAGCCGCCCTGTTCCTGCCGGCCGATCAATCGGCGCAGGTGCGCGCCGGCCAGCCGGTGCACGCTCGGATCGGGTCTTCGGGTCCGTCCGCATCGGGTGCGGTCGTCAGAGTCGAGCCGGGCGTGATCGGCCCGGACGCGGCCCGAGCCGAGTACCGGTACGAGCCCGGGCCGGGTACGGTCCGACAACCCTGGACCGTCGTCATCGTGCGGCTCGGACAGTCACTCCCACCGGCCACCTACGGCGGGAGTCTCCTGACCGCGCGGGTGGAGGCCGGGTCGCAGCGGCTCCTGACTCTCTTTCCCGGATGGGGCGAGTCCGTCGGCGGTGCCTCGTGACGAACCCGTTCGCCCTTCGCGCACTGCTCCGGCCCTTCTTCGCCCTGACCGGGAGGACTGGCAGGTCGCACCGCAGGAGGGTGCCCGAGGTCAGACAGATGAGTGAGGTGGAATGCGGCCTCGCCTGCCTGGCGATGATGCTCAAATACCACGGCAGCGGGACCTCTTTGTCGGAGTTGCGGACGCGCAGCGGCGTCGGCCGCGACGGCCTCTCCGCGCTGGAGATCGTCAGGATCGCGCGTGACCATGGAATGCGGGTGAGGACGATCTCCCTGCCGCGAAACGATCTACGTTTCGTCGCGCTCCCCGCGATCGTCCACTGGGAGTTCACCCACTTCCTCGTCGTCGAACGATGGTCGCGCAGACACGTCGAGGTGGTGGACCCCGCCCGAGGACGCTGTCGGCTGACCGCGGACGAGTTCGACGCCGGATTCACCGGGGTGGTCGTCCTCCTCGAACCGGGCGCGGCCTTCGACCGACGTGCGCCCGCTCCACACCACGCGACTTTCCGCAGGTACGTCCTTCAGTTCCTGCGTCAGGCCCCCGGAACGTCTCTGCAACTGCTCGGGGTCTCCCTGCTGCTGATCCTGCTCGGGCTCGTCCTGCCCATCCTGACCGGGGTGGTGGTGGACCAGGTACTCCCGTTCCGCATGCACAACATCATGCCGCTCCTGGGGATCGGCATCGTCGTGATCTTCATTGCCCAGACCGTCGCGACGCTGCTGCGGGAATGGCTGTTGGTATACCTTCGGGCGCGTATCGACGTCAGCATGATGCTCGGCTTCGTCGAGCACCTTCTCGAACTGCCCTACAAGTACTTCCAGCAGCGGTCGACCGGTGACCTGCTGGCACGGGCGGCCAGCAACGCCCTGCTGCGCGAGCTGCTGAGCAACCAGCTCCTGTCCGCCGTCATGGACAGCGGGCTGGTCACGTTCTACCTGCTCCTCCTTTTCTGGCAGTCCCCGCCGTTCGGCGCGCTCACCCTGGGCATCGGCCTGGTGGGCGCGGCCGTCCTCATGCTCAGCAACGGCACGATCAGCAGGCTGTCCGGCCGAGAGCTGACCGCTTTCGGGAAATCCCAGGGATACCTGGGCGAAGCGATCGTCGGCATCGGAACACTGAAAGCAGCCGGCGCCGAGGCACAGGCCTTCGACCGCTGGTCGAACCTGTTCTTCGACCACCTCAACATCTCGCTGCGCCACAACTACGTCGCCGGCACCGTGGCCTCGATACTCAGCTCCCTGCCCGTGTTCGGCCAGCTCGGGCTGTTGTGGGTGGGGGCCACGCAGGTCCTCAACGGATCGATCAGCGTCGGCACGATGGTGGCCCTGCTGGCTCTGGCCGCCGCTTTCTTCGCACCGCTCACGTCGCTCGTGGCCAGTGCCCAGCAGTTCCAGCTCGTCAGTGCCAACCTCGACCGCATACGTGACGTGACCGAGGCCGAGCCGGAGCAGTCGCGGCGCGGGTCACGACCCGCCCCACGACTGTCGGGGCACCTGCGGGTGGACCGGGTCGGTTTCCGCTACTCGCAGACAGGGCCCCAGGTGCTGCGTGACATCGACCTGACCGCACGGCCCGGAGAGAGGATCGCGATCGTCGGACTCTCCGGTTCGGGCAAGAGCACGCTGGGGAAACTGCTGCTCGGACTGCACGTCCCCACACAGGGGGACATCTTCTACGACGGCGTCTCGCTGCGCGATGTCAACTGGCGTGACCTGAGACGTCAGTTCGGCGTCGTCCTGCAGGAGAGCGCGCTGTTCAGCGGGTCGATACTGTCCAACATCGCCCTCAGCAACCCGTCGATCGAGCGCGAGCACGTGGTCGCGGCCGCCGAGTTGGCCGCCATCCACGACGACATCATGGCCATGCCGATGCAGTACGACACCTTCGTCTCCGAGGGCGGGAGCGCGTTGTCCGGCGGGCAGCGGCAGCGACTGTCCATAGCTCGAGCCATCGCGCACAGACCGGCGATCATCATGCTCGACGAGGCCACGAGTCATCTGGACGTCCAGACGGAGTGGAGAGTCGCACAGAACCTGCGCACCCTGGCCTGTACCCAGATCATCATCGCGCACCGCTTGAGCACGATCCGCGACGCCGACACCATCCTGGTGCTCGACCAGGGAACCATCGTGGAGCGGGGGAGCCATCACGACCTGCTCCAGCGGGCCGGTCACTACGCGAGACTCGTGGGCCAGCAACTGGAGTCGCGCGAGCAGCGCAGGTAACGCAAGAGCCCCGGACCAATCCGGGGCTCTAACGCTGTGACCTGCACTTTTTCCGTCAGGAACGATCGCTGCCACGTCGGCGTCTCAGACAGCGTCCGCACATACGTGCCACACTGCCTGACTCCGTACGACGAGAGGGAGCCACCGCCGAACATGGACAGCACCGCCGCCACCGCGCTGCCCGACCTGTGGGACCGTCTCGTCGGCACCCAGCCCGACCCCGACCTGTGGGTGGTGCTGGCCACCCTGGCCGCCGCGCTCGCCATAGTGGTCCCGCACCATCTGTGGCGCCTGTCCCGCAACGCCATCACCATCGCCCACGAGGGCGGCCACGGCCTGGTCGCGCTGCTCACCGGCCGCACGCTGACCGGCATACGCCTGCACTCCGACACCAGCGGCCTCACCGTCAGCCGCGGCAAGCCCCACGGCATCGGCATGATCCTCACCGCCGCCGCCGGCTACACCGCTCCCCCACTCCTCGGCCTGGGCGGCGCGGCCCTCCTGGCGGCCGGCCACATCACTCTGCTGCTGTGGGCGGCGACGGTTCTGCTGGTGGCGATGCTGGTGATGATCCGGAACGCGTACGGCGCGCTGACCGTCGTCGTCACGGGTGGCACCTTCCTTCTGGTGTCCTGGCTGACCGGCCCCCAGGTACAGGCCGCCTTCGCCTACGCGGTGGTGTGGTTCCTCCTGCTGGGCGGGGTGCGCCCCGCGTTCGAGCTCCAGGCGAAGAGGTCCCGGGGAGGCGCGGGCGACTCGGACGCGGACCAGCTGGCGAGGTTGACGCACACACCGGCGGCCCTGTGGCTGTTCCTGTTCCACGCGGTGAGTCTGTGCTCCCTGATAGGTGGGGGCCGCTGGCTGCTGGAGGTGTGAACACGCCACTGAAAGGGGCGCGGGGCTGTGTCGATCAGCGGCTCCGCCGCGGGGCGCGACCAGCCCCGACGGGCCCGCAGCCGAACGACGGCCAGGAGCGCCCCCCACTAAAGTGGGCCCCATGGCCGTTAACCCCGCACAAACCGCCCTCTGGCCCGCCCCGCACGCGAGCGGAGCCGTCGACGCGACGGTCCACGTGCCCGGGTCCAAGTCGGTCACCAACCGCGCCCTCGTCCTCGCCGCCCTCGCCTCCGAGCCCGGCTGGCTGCGCCGCCCCCTGCGCTCCCGCGACACACTCCTGATGGTCGGCGCCCTACGCGTGATGGGCGTCGAGATCGAAGAAGGAGTGGGCCCCGACGGCACCGGTGAGGCCTGGCGCGTGATCCCCGCGGGCCTGCGCGGCCCGGCCACCGTCGACGTCGGCAACGCCGGCACGGTGATGCGCTTCCTGCCGCCCGTCGCCGCGCTGGCCGACGGTCCCGTCCGCTTCGACGGCGACCCGAGGTCGTACGAGCGTCCCCTGAGCGGCGTCATCGACGCTCTGCGTGTCCTGGGCGCCCGGATCGACGACGACGGCCGGGGCGCGCTGCCGCTGACGGTCCATGGGGGCGGGGCGCTGGACGGTGGCCCGGTCGAGGTCGACGCGTCCTCGTCGTCGCAGTTCGTGAGCGCCCTGCTGCTGTCGGGCCCGCGCTTCAACCAGGGCGTGGAGGTCCGCCACATCGGCTCGACGCTGCCGTCGATGCCGCACATCCGGATGACGGTGGACATGCTGCGCGCCGTCGGCGCCCAGGTGGACACCCCGGAGTCGGGCGGCGAGAAGAACGTGTGGCGGGTCACGCCGGGCGCGTTGCTCGGCCGGGACCTGACGATCGAGCCGGACCTGTCGAACGCCCAGCCGTTCCTGGCGGCGGCGCTGGTCACGGGCGGAAAGGTCCTCGTCCCGGACTGGCCGGCCCGCACCACCCAGCCGGGTGACCGGCTGCGGGAGATCTTCACCGAAATGGGCGGTTCCTGCACTCTGACGGAGTACGGCCTGGAGTTCACCGGCTCCGGCGCCATCCACGGCATCGACGTGGACCTCGGTGACGTCGGCGAGCTGACCCCGGGCATCGCGGCGGTCGCGGCCCTCGCGGACTCCCCGTCGACGCTGCGGGGCGTGGCCCATCTGCGCCTGCACGAGACGGACCGGCTGGCCGCGCTGACCAAGGAGATCAACGAGCTCGGCGGCGACGTCACCGAGACGGCCGACGGGCTGCACATCCGCCCGCGCCCCCTGCACGGCGGGGTCTTCCACACGTACGAGGACCACCGCATGGCGACGGCCGGCGCGATCATCGGCCTGGCGGTCGAGGGAGTGCGGATCGAGAACGTGGCGACCACGGCGAAGACCCTGCCGGACTTCCCCGAGCTGTGGGCCGGGATGCTCGGGGCTTAGGGACATCCGCCATGCGTCGCTACAGCAAGCACACCGACGAGGACGACATCCGCAGCCGCCCGAACCGCAAGGGCAACCGACCCCGTACCCACATCCGCCCCAAGCACGAGGACGCCGCCGAGGGCATGGTCCTCACCGTCGACCGGGGCCGCCTGACCTGTCTGGTCGAGGACCGGATCGTGCTGGCGATGAAGGCCCGCGAGCTCGGCCGCAAGGCCGCGATCGTCGGCGACCGGGTGGCCCTCGTCGGCGATCTGTCCGGCAAGAAGGACACCCTCGCCCGGATCGTCCGCATCGAGGAGCGCACGTCGGTGCTGCGCCGCACGGCGGACGACGACGACCCGTACGAGCGCGTGGTGGTCGCCAACGCCGACCAGCTGGCGATCGTCACGGCCCTGGCAGATCCCGAGCCGCGCCCCCGCCTCATCGACCGCTGCCTGGTCGCGGCCTTCGACGGCGGTCTGGAGCCCCTGCTGGTCATGACCAAGTCGGACCTGGCCCAGCCCGACAAGCTGCTGGAGCTGTACGGCCACCTGGACATCCCGTACGTCGTCACCAGCCGCGAGGAGCTGGAGAACGGCGACGCGGCGGACCGGGTGCGGGAGCACCTCGACGGCCGGATGACGGCGTTCGTGGGGCACTCTGGCGTGGGCAAGACGACCCTGGTGAACGCGCTGGTGCCGAAGGACCGCCGCCGTTCGACGGGTCACGTCAACGCGGTGACCGGCCGTGGTCGGCACACCACGACGTCGGCGCTGGCGCTGCCCCTGTCGGGCGTGGACAGCTGGGTGATCGACACGCCGGGCGTACGGTCCTTCGGCCTGCACCACGTCGACCCGTCCCGCGTCATCCACGCCTTCCCCGACCTGGAACCGGGCACGGAGGGCTGCCCCCGCGCGTGCAGTCACGACGAGCGGGACTGCGCGCTGGACGAGTGGGTCGCCGAGGGCCACGCGGATCCGGCCCGGCTGTACTCGCTGCGCCGGCTGCTGGCGACGCGGGAGCGCACGGAAGGCGACTGACCTCCGCGTTGTTTGTCTTCCCGCAGGTCCGGCAAGGGCATAATCGCACCGGGTCGGATCCCAAGCCCGCCCAAGCATGACGAAGCGGTCACCGGACGTGGACAGTACGGGAGGACAGCACATGGCGTGGCTGCTGGTCATAGTGGCCGGGTTCCTCGAAACGGGGTTCGCCGTCTGTCTGAAGCTGTCGCACGGCTTCACAAGGCTCTGGCCGACCGTCGCGTTCTGCGTCTTCGCCCTCGGCAGCTTCGGCCTTCTGACCCTGTCACTGAGGAAGCTCGACGTGGGCCCCGCCTACGCCGTGTGGACGGGCATCGGCGCGGCGGGCACCGCCATCTACGGCATGGTCTTCCTCGGCGACCTGGTGTCGACGCTGAAGATCGTCTCGATCAGCCTGGTCGTCATCGGCGTGATCGGGCTCCAGTTGTCGGGGTCGGCGCACTGAGAGGCGAGGCGCGCTGAGAGCCGAACACCGGGCCGCTCAGACCGACTGGCGGTACAGGGCTCCGCGTACGAGCTCCGCGACCCCGCCGTCGCCGGGCGGCGCCGCTACACAGGACAGCGCCAGGCGCACGGCGAGTTCACAGGAGCGGGCCAGGTCGGCGGTGTCCGGCCTGACCGCACCGGCACCGGGGCCGGTGATCACGGCCACGGCACGGTCGCGGACCATCGCCACGAAGTCCGCGGGCGAGGGCAGCGGGCCGTCCGCCCGCCGCTGCGCCGGCAGGGCCGAGGAGGAGGGCACCCCGGAGAGCGTCGGCGAGGGCAGGCGCTCGTTCCAGGAGCCGGTGAGCATGGCCCGTACGAGCGCGTTCTCGCGGGCGGCCGACGTTGTCCACTCGGCGGTCGCGGTCAGCCGGTCCCGGGCGTCGGCGGGGGTGGTGAGCGCGCGCTCGACCCCGGCGAGATAGCCGTCGGCCTCCCTGCGGACGAGCGCCCGCGCGAGCCCTTCCTTGCTGCCGAACTCGTTGTACAACGTCTGCCGGGACACCCCGGCCGCCGCGGCGACGTCCACCATGCGCACGGCGGACCACGGCCGGCGCTCCAGCGCCTCGTAAGCGGCATCCAACAGGGACTCCCGCGCTGCAGGCATCATCGCCTCCCCGGGGCGAGCGACTCTGCGCCCAGATTTGACGCGTACCGAGGCACTGTCAAGGGTTCGCGAGGGCATCGGGGGGCGCCTATTGGCAGGCGCACGCGGGAGGTTGAGGGGTGGTACATCGTCGGCACTCCTGCCCGGGCCCCGCCGCGGGCATGCATCCGTCCCGAACCTTTCCGACAGCGCCTGCCACCCGAGCCGCCCCGGTCGTGCGACACCTCGAAGCGCGTCCCCGGCACCCCGGGCCCCTGTAGCCCGCCGTCACCGGAGGCAGATACCGTTCCCTCCATGCCGGACTACCTCGACGACCTCCGCCTCGCGCACGTTCTCGCGGACGCCGCGGACGCCGCCACCATGGACCGTTTCAAGGCACTCGACCTCAAGGTCGAGACCAAACCGGACCTGACTCCGGTGAGTGAGGCGGACAAGGCGGCGGAGGAGCTCATCCGCGGCCAGCTCCAGCGCGCCCGGCCCCGGGACGCGATCCTCGGCGAGGAGTACGGCGTCGAGGGGTCCGGCCCGCGCCGCTGGGTCATCGACCCCATCGACGGCACGAAGAACTACGTCCGCGGTGTCCCCGTGTGGGCCACCCTCATCGCCCTGATGGAGGCGGGAGAGGGCGGCTACCAGCCCGTCGTGGGCCTCGTCTCCGCGCCCGCCCTGGGCCGCCGCTGGTGGGGCGCGAAGGGGCACGGCGCCTTCGGCGGCCGCAGCCTGTCCTCCGCGAGCCGCCTGCACGTCTCCCGCGTCTCACAGCTCGCGGACGCCTCCTTCGCGTACTCCTCACTGAGCGGCTGGGAGGAGCAGGGCCGGCTGGACGGCTTCCTCGACCTGACCCGCCAGGTGTGGCGCACGCGCGCGTACGGCGACTTCTGGCCGTACATGATGGTCGCCGAGGGCTCCGTCGACGTGTGCGCCGAGCCCGAGCTGTCCCTGTGGGACATGGCGGCGAACGCGATCATCGTGACGGAGGCCGGCGGCGCCTTCACCGGGCTCGACGGCCGTCCGGGCCCGCACAGCGGCAACGCGGCCGCCTCGAACGGGCTGCTGCACGACGAGTTGCTGGGGTATCTCGGCCAGCGTGCGTGAGCGGCACGGCGCGCCAAGTACGAAGAACGGGATGAGCGTGCGCGCCCTCGATCGGCCGCGCACGCCCTCTTGTTGACCTCCGCTTTACCTGCCACTCTGAGGGGACCCTCACTTGTGAACTTGTGAACCCCTGAACGAATTCAGGGGCTCCAGGAGGTGACTCGGAACCCATGCTCGTCCGCGACGCCATGAGCACGGTGGTCCTCACCATCGGACCCGCCCACACCCTCCGCCAGGCCGCCGCCCTGATGTCCGCCCGTCGGGTGGGCGCGGCCGTGGTCCTCGACCCCGATGCCGGCGGTATCGGCATCCTCACCGAACGCGACATCCTCAACTCCGTGGGCCTCGGCCAGAACCCGGACACGGAGCGCACCCACGCCCACACCACCAACGACGTCGTGTTCGCCACTCCGTCCTGGACCCTGGAGGAGGCCGCGCACGCCATGACCCACGGCGGTTTCCGCCACCTCATCGTCCTGGACGGCGGCGAACCGACCGGCATCGTCTCCGTCCGCGACATCATCCGCTGCTGGGTACCGGCGCGACAGCACGCGCCGGCCTGAGCACCTCCCTGAAGGGCCGAACGGGCCGGACGCCCCCTCACCGAGGAAGCCCGGCCCGTTCGCTCACGACAAGCGGTCCCGTGCCGCCTGCATAGTTCTTCGCGCCCTTGTGGCGCCGTCGTAGAGGAAGCCGTCCCGCGCGTCGATGCGCGCCTCGGTGGCGTGCGGGCGGTTCACCGGCAGGTGGCCGGCAAAGCACCACATTGGACTTAGTCCAGTTCAAGCAGAAGTCCAAAGTCACACAGGTTCGGATTCTTGTCGCCCTTGCTGTTAGGCTGGTTCTCATGAGTGACCTTCTGGAACGGCTGCGCGGACGCGGCTGGCGAATGACCGCGCAGCGGCGCGTCGTGGCCGAGGTCCTCGACGGCGATCACGTCCACTTGACGGCCGACGAGGTCCACACGCGGGCTGTCGCCAAGCTGCCCGAGATCTCCCGGGCGACCGTCTACAACACGCTGGGCGAGCTGGTCTCCCTCGGCGAGGTGCTCGAGGTCGCCACGGACAAGCGCGCGAAGCGGTACGACCCGAACGCGCACCGTCCGCACCACCACCTCGTCTGCGCCCAGTGCGGCGCGATCCGCGACGTCCACCCCGCCGGCAACCCGCTGGCGGACCTCCCCGACTCCGAGCGCTTCGGCTTCACGGTCTCGGACGTCGAGGTCACCTACCGCGGCGTCTGCCCGAACTGCGCGGCGGCATAGCCCGCTCCCAGCTGAAAGCCCCGGCCCCACTCATGGGTGCCGGGGCTTTGTGCTGACGCTGGCCTTGCCTTGCTTCCGACCACACGCACCGAGGGCCGGAACCCTTTCGGATTCCGGCCCTCGGCCTTCAGTAGCGGGGACAGGATTTGAACCTGCGACCTCTGGGTTATGAGCCCAGCGAGCTACCGAGCTGCTCCACCCCGCGTCGATGAATGCAACGTTACGTGAAGGACCCACAGAGAAGCAAATCGATAAGAACGCAGGCCGGCCTCCTCCACCCCGTCCGGCGTCTGCCAGTCACTGTTCGACGTGGGAGAGGTAACGAGGACGAGGCCGCAGGCCGAAGCGGGGGTCCGGGGGCGCGCCCCCCAGGGGCGGCACGGGCAGGGGCTGCGAGGGCGAAACACCGCGACGGTGACGCCGGCGCCGGACACCTGGCTCACCAGGGCCGACGAGACTCACCCGGCGCCACAGAACCTCACGCCGACAGCTCCTCCCGCAACGCGTCGCGCAACCGCGCCGCCCGCTCGGCCACCTCCGCAGGCCCCAGCCCCACCGCCCGGTCGGCCCACCGCTGCCCCTCCGCCAGCTCACCCCGACGCGCGTAGACCAAGGCCAGCCGCAACGCCGCCCGCCCATGCCCGGCGTCAGCCGCCCGCGTCCACCACACCGCCGCCTCCGGCTCGCTCCCCTCCCGAGCCAGCAGCAGCCCCAGATTGAACGCCCCGTTGCGAGACCCGGCCTCGGCCGCCTCCCGGTACCACCGAGCCGCCTCCACGACATCGCCCCGAGCCGCGGCCAGCATCCCCACCCGCACCTGCGCCCGCCGGTGCCCCTGGGACGCCGCCCGCTCGTACCACTCCTCGCACTCGGTCTTCTCGTGCACCGACTCCCCGAGCTCGTGCGTGGACGTCGGCGGCCGCCGCGCGTCCAGCACGGTGGCCAGCCGGTACGCCGCCTCCGCGCTGCCGCCCCCCGCCGCGCACCGCAGATGCCGCTCCGCCGCCTGCTCGTCCCCGTCCCGCAGCCGGGCCATCCCGACCTGCAGCGCCGCCTCGGTGTGCCCGGCGGCCGCCGCCCGCTCGTACCAGCGGAGCGCGGCCTCGTCCTCGCCGCGCCCGGCGTGGAGGATGCCCAGGTTGAAGGCCGCGTCCACGCTGCCCGCCTCCGCCGCCTTGGAGAACCACGGCTCGGCACCGGCGGTGTCCCCGCCCTGCAGCAGCAGGATCGCCAGCGCGTTCGCCGCCTCCCGGTGCCCGGCGTACGCCGCGCGCCGGTACCACTGCTCGGCCGGCGCGGTCCTGCCCTGCTCGGCGCAGAGCAGCCCGAGGTTGTACGCGCCGTTCACGTCGCCCGCGTCCATCGCGGCCCGGTACCACCGCTCCGCGGTCTGCGTCTCGCCCCGCTCGGCGTGCAGCGCACCCAGCGCGTTCGCCGCGTTGCCGTCACCGTCCTGCGCGGCCCGCAGCCACCACACGGCGGCGCTCTCGGTGTCCCCCGCGTCCCGCAGCAGGAACCCGAGGGCGCAGGCGGCCCGCGCCTCCCCGTCCTTGGCGGAAGTCAGGTACCAGCGCCCGGCCTCCTTGAGCTCCCCGCGCTTCTCCAGGATCGTCCCGAGGTGCAGCGCGGCACGTCTGTGCCCGCGCGCGGCCGCCTGCCGGTACCACTGCTCTGCCTCGCCCCCGCCCGGGGGGCCACCCTTGTCGGGCCCGGCCTCGCCCGCCCGCGCCTCACCCACACGCATCTCACCCGCACGCGCCTCGTCCGCCCGCCCGGCTCTGCGGTCCAGCGCGCGGGCCAGCCGGTAGGCCGCCTCGCGGTGCCCGCGCTCGGCCGCGGCCCGCATCCACCGCTCGGCCCGCTCGTCCCCGCGGTGCTCCAGCAGGTCGGCGAGCGCGTAGGCGCCGAGCGCGTGCCCCTGCTCGGCGGACTGGCGCAGCCAGTACTCGGCGGCCGGCTCGTCCCCGCGCTCGCGGTGGTGGCGGCCGAGGGCGTGCGCGGCCGCGGCGGAACCGGCGACGGCGGCGATCCGCCACCACCCGGCGGCGTCGTCGGCGTAGCCACGCTGGTGAAGAAGGACTCCCAGGTTGTTGGCCGCGGCCCGGTCGCCGGCTGCGGTGGCGGCACGCAGATGGGGCTCGGCTGCGTCAAGATCGCCGCGGCGCAGCAGCATGCTTCCGAGGACGCTCATCGCCTCGACGTCGCCGGCCTCCGCCGCGAGCCGCTGCCGAACCTCCTCGGCTGCTTCCTCAGCCGCCTCCTCGGCGGTCTGCCCGGTTTCGTCCCGGGTTTCCTCCCCCATGGAAGGCTGCACAAATCGCCCTGTCTCGAACAGAGTTGCCTTGTCCCCCATAACGTCCATCGTCGCACCACCTGCAACCTGGGTACACCTCGTATACCGCAGCCAGTGAGGTCACTTCAGCGTTTTGTCGACATGCCCACAGAGAGACAAGTCAAACACAGTTCCCTCAACTCCCCACAGCGGCGCGACCATCACTTGGCGCGGCACATGCGTTCGCACACCACGAAGGCCCGGATCCTCTGGAGGATCCGGGCCTTCGCTGTCGCACGACTCGTCGTCGACTTCAGTAGCGGGGACAGGATTTGAACCTGCGACCTCTGGGTTATGAGCCCAGCGAGCTACCGAGCTGCTCCACCCCGCGCCGTTGTTCTGCAACCGTATCACGGCGCGGGGTGGGTTTGATCAACCGCTGGGACTACCGCTCGGCTTACCGCTGGGAGTGCTGCCCGGCTTACCGCTGGGAGTGGCGCTCGGACTCGGGCTGCTGGTGCCCTTGTTGCCGCTGCCGGCCTTCTTGTCGGCCTCGGCCTGGGCGTCCTCGGCCCGCTGCAGCGCGTCCTCGAGGTCCTTCTGCGCCTCGCCGTACTTCGTCCAGTCCTGCTCCTTCAGGGCGTTCTGCCCGTCCTCGAAGGCCTTCTGGGCGTCGTTCAGCGCCTCCTGGACCGTCGGGTTGTCCGACGTCGGCGGTGGCGTCGTACCGCCCTCCTCCGGTGGCTCGGGCGTCGCGCCCTCCGCTCCGAAGACCTTGTTGAGGGCCTCGTCGAGCGTGTCCTCGAAGGCGGTGGTGCCGCCGTACGTCACCAACACCTTGCGCAGCAGCGGGTATTTGAGTCCACCACCGCGTACGTAGACCGGCTCCACGTAGAGCAGTCCGCCGTCGAGCGGCACGGTCAGCAGGTTGCCGTACTCGACCTCCGAGTCGCCGCCTTTCAGCAGCCTGATCGACTCGGCGATGTCCTGTTCGGAGTTGAACTGGCTCTGGACCTGTTTGGGCCCGTCGACGGTCGTGCTCGTCGGCAGTTTCAGGATTCTGATCTTGCCGTAGTCGCTGGTGCCCGCCTCGGCGTCGACCGACATGAACGCACTGAGGTTGTCACGGCCGTTCGGCGTGAACGTCGTCGTCAGCGAGAACGCCTGTTGCGTCTGGTCGGGCATCTTCATGCTCAGGTAGTACGGCGGCACCGCGTTGCCCGACTTGTTGGTCGGGTCGTCCGGCACCTGCCACACCTCGCTGCCGCTCAGGAACGTCGTCGCGTCCTTCACGTGGTAGCGGGAGAGCAGTTCGCGCTGGACCTTGAACAGGTCCTGCGGGTACCGGAGATGTGCCATCAGCGACGACGAGATGTCGCTCTTGGGCTCCACCGTGCCCGGGAACGCCTTCATCCAGGTCTTCAGGACCGGGTCCTTGGTGTCCCACTGGTAGAGCTTGACGTCGCCGGTGTACGCGTCGACGGTCGCCTTCACCGAGTTACGGATGTAGTTGACCTGGTTCTGCTGGGCCACCACCGCGCGCGAGTTGTTGGTCGCGGTCAGCGAGTCGGCCGTCGTGTCACCGAGGGTCGTACGGGAGGCGTACGGGTAGCCGTTGGTGGTCGTGTACGCGTCGACGATCCACTGGATCTTGCCGTCCACGACCGCGGGGTAGGCGTCGCCGTCGATGGTCAGCCACGGGGCGACCGCCTCGACGCGCTCCTTCGGCGTGCGGTTGTACAGGATCCGCGAACCCTCGCCGATGGCACCGGAGTAGAGGATCTGCGGCTCACCGAACGCCACCGCGTACGCGGCCCGGTTCACCGGGTTGGAGAGGTTGACCCCGCTCTTGCCCGTGTAGGTGGTGGTCTTCTCGCCGTTGTCGTCGGAGTAGTCGATCTCCTTCTGGGGACCGCCGACGATCGAGTACGTCGATGTCTTCTCGCCGTAGTAGATCCGCTGCTGGTACGTCCCGAGGTCGCCCTGGGACGGCAGGTCGGACTCGGTGAAGAGCGGGCGGCCCTCGGCATCGGCCGTGGTGCCCTTGGCGGCGACCACGCCGTAACCGTGGGTGTAGCGGAAGTGGTTGTTGATCCAGTTCTGCTTGTCGACGCCCGCGAGGTTCAGCTCACGCAGACCGATGACCGTGTCCTGGTCCTGGCCGTCCTTGTTGTAGCGGTCGACGTCCAGGTTGTTCGGGAACGCGTAGTACTTCCGCATCTGCTGGAGCTGCTGGAAGGTCGGCGAGACGACGTTCGGGTCCATGATGCGGATGCTCGCCGTGTCGTCGACGTCGTCGCGCAGCTTGGTCTTGTCATCGGCGTTGCTCTTGCCCGAGTACTCGGTGACCTTGGCGCCGTCGATGCCGTACGCCTCACGCGTCGCCTTGAGGTTCTTCTCGACGTACGGCGCTTCCTTGGCCTGCTCGTTCGGCTGGACCTGGAACTTCTGCACGATCGCCGGGTACAGCCCGCCGATGAGGATCGCGGAGAGCACCATCAGGCCGAAGCCGATCACGGGCAGCTGCCAGGTGCGCCGCCACAGGGTGGCGAAGAACAGCAGGGCGCAGATGACGGCGATGCAGAACAGGATCGTCTTGGCCGGCAGGTAGGCGTTGGCGTCCACGTACCTCAGGCCGGTCCAGTTGTCCGTCGCCTTGAAGTCGCTGGACTTGACCGCGAGGCCGTACCGGTCGAGCCAGTACGCGACCGCCTTCAGGGCGACGAAGACGCCGAGCAGCACCGAGAGATGGCCGGTGGCCGCGGCGGTGGCGCGCGCGCCCGGGCTGGTGACGCGCAGCCCGCCGTAGAGGTAGTGGGTGAGCGCGGCGGCGATCACCGACAGGATCGCGGCGGCGAAGCCGAAGCCGAGCAGGAACCGGTACCAGGGCAGGTCGAAGGCGTAGAACGAGACGTCGAGGTGGAACTGCGGGTCCTTCTGTCCGAAGGAGACGCCGTTGACCCACATCAGCCAGGTCCGCCACTGGCCCGACGCCGAGGCGCCGGCGATCAGTCCCACCAGGGCGGTGATCCCGAGCAGCAGCCACTTCTTGTACGGCGCGATGCCCATGCGGTAGCGGTCGAGGCTCTGCTGCTCCATCGACATCGCGCTCAGCGGCGGGCGCAGCCGGTGGGCCAGCCAGATGTTGAAGCCGACCGCGAGGGCCATCAACAGACCGAAGACGAAGAAGAGCCCGATCTTGGTCCACAGCGTGGTGGTGAAGACGGACGAGTAGTTCACCGAGCGGTACCAGAGCCAGTCCGTCCAGAAGCCCGCGAACATGGTGAACGCCATACCGAGGACGGCAAGGACGCCCAGCGTCATGAGCAGGGTCCGGACACGCCGGGACGGGCGGCCCACTCTCATCCGCGGCCCTGTCGGGCCTCCGCCGCGGTCCGGCATCTGGAAAGCCAAGGTGCGCCCCTCGAAGTTCGCTGTCGATTCGTCAGGCCCGCGTGTTCGTGGACCGTCCGGGGCCCCCCGTGATCGTGGGCCCACACCTATGCAACTTACTCACCGTTTACTCGGTTCCCGATTCCGGGTGGGAACGAGGCAGGATTGTGACCATGTCCAACACTCCCATGGCAGCGAGCCCGCTCACCCGGGCCGTACTCGAGATCGACGAGTACGCCTCCGGCCTCGGCTGGGACCAGCCCGCCCGCCTCTTCGCCCTCGTCGACACCGCACGGCTGCGGGTCCAGGAACCCGCGCTCGCGGCCCAGCTCGGCCTGGGGGACGACGAGCCGGAGAGCACCGGCCTCACCCCGATCGAGCAGGACGAGATTCCAACGGACAAGGCGCTCGACGAGTTCCTGGGCACGATCGCCTGGCCCGACGCGGTGGCCGGCTGCGCCCTCACCGTGGAGCGCCTGATGCTGCCGCCGTCCGCCGAGGCCCAGGTCCCTGAGGGGCTCAACGAGAAGAAGCTCACTCAGTGGGTCGCCGAGCACCCCGACCGCCAGGAGGTCCGCATGACGGTCGCGGTCCTGCGGGACGGCGCCCGTGAGTCGGCCCTGCGTCTGCGCGAGAAGGACGCCCCCACGGAGGTCCTCACCGGCTCCGACCTGGTTCCGGGCCTCGCGGAGGCGCTGGCGGCCACCTTCGTCGACTGAGGTCTGCGTGTACGACGACGGGGTGCCCCTTGCTTCGAGGGGCACCCCCTTCGTCGTACGAGGGCGGCTTGCTTGTCAGCCCTTGGTGGTGCACTTCGGCAGGTCGGCGGTGTCGCCGCTGCGGATGTCCTTGAGGGCGCCGAGGGCGTCCTCGATGGTGTTCACCTTCACCAGCCGCAGCCCGGCGGGGGTGTCCTTGGCGGCGGACGCGCAGTTGTCGGCGGGCGTGAGGAAGTACTGGGCGCCCTTGTCGCGGGCGCCGACGGTCTTCATCTCGATGCCACCGATGGGGCCGACCTTGCCGTCGTCGTCGATCGTCCCGGTACCCGCGACGAACTTGCCACCGGTGAGGTCGCCCGGGGTGAGCTTGTCGTAGATCCCGAGCGAGAACATCAGACCGGCGCTCGGTCCGCCGACGTCGGCGAGCTTGATGTCGATCGTGAACGGGAACGTGTGGTCGGTTCCTGCGGAGATCCCGACGATGGCGCGCTTGGCGCCCTGGTCGTTCGAGGTCGTGGTGGTGATCGTGATGTCCTGGGTGCGCGTCGCCGTCTTGTTCTCCTTCTCGGCGGCGGCCTGCTCCTTGGCCGGCACGATCGTGAAGACGACGTCATCGCCCGGCTTGTGCTTGGTCACCAGCTTGGCGACGTCGTCGGGTGCCTTCACCGTCGTGCCGTCGACCGCCTTGATGACGTCACCCGCGTGCAGCTTGCCCTCGGCCGGTGTCGCCTTGCCGACGGTGGAGACGATCACCCAGGACTTCACCGGGACGCCGAGTTCCTTCAGGGCGGCGACCTTGGCGCTCTCCTGGGACTGGCTGAACTCCTCGGCGTTCTCCTGGGTGGACTCCTCCTCGGTCTTGCCGTCCGGGTAGAGCGTGTCGTGCGGCACGACCTTGTTGTCGTGCGCGAGCCAGCCGTAGACGGCCTCGACGAGGTTCATCCGGTAGTCGGCGCTGGTGACCCGCACGGTGGTCATGTTGAGGTGACCGCTCGCCGGGTAGGTCTTGCGCCCGGAGATCTGCAGCACCGGCTCGCCGTCGTGATCGCCGAGGGTGTTCACCGTCGGCCCCGGGGACATCTCCGAGTACGGCACGGGGATGAACACTCCCGCGCACAGGAGCGCGATCAGCATCAGGGTGGAGGCGAGCATCGTCGCGGTGCGGCGTGGCATGTCTCGACAGTACGGGACGCCTCTGTCAGCACACCGTCAGGGCCGCCCTCAGGTACCGGAGCGCGGCTTCTCCATCGCGGCGCGGAAACGGGCGTATCCGTCGAGCTCAGGGCCGTCGCCGCGGGCCTTGCGGGTCCGGTTGGCCCAACTCCCCCACACTCCGGCGACGATCGCAGCCATCAGCGGAATCAGCAACCAGGCGAGCGCCGCCATCCCGACCTCCCAACCCCAAGTGAGCGACCGCAACTGACTGATCAGCAGATTAACCATCCGCACTGACAACGCTCATGCCAGGGGTGCGGTTACGCAACCGGAGCGATGCCGAGGCCCGACCGGGCCGGCTCAGCAGGCGCCGACCCGCCCTCCCGTCACCCGACCACCACCCCTCAACGACGGCGCTACACGCCGACCCGCCCTCCCGTCGCCCGACCACCACCCCTCAACGACGGCGCTACACGCCGACCCGCCCTCCCGTCGCCCGACCACCACCCCTCAACGACGGCGCTACACGCCGACCCACTCTTCCGTGCCGTCGGAGAACTTCTGGTGCTTCCAGATCGGCACCTCGTGCTTGAGGTCGTCGATCAGCTTCCGGCAGGCCTCGAAGGCCTCGCCCCGGTGCGGGCACGACACGCCGACGACCACAGCGAGGTCACCGACCTTCAGGTCCCCCACCCGGTGCACGGCCGCCAGCGCCCGCACCGGGTACGCGGCGACCACCTTCTCCGCGATCCGCCGCATCTCGGCCTCCGCACTGGGGTGGCAGGAATACCGGAGCTCGTCGACGTCAGTGCCCGCGTCGTGATTGCGCACGGTCCCCACGAACAACGCGGTCCCCCCTGCGGCGTCGTCCCCGACAGCTCGGAAGATCTCGTCCAGAGAGAGGGGTGTCTCACGAATGCCGATGAGCTTCACGGGGTCCTCAGCGGCCTGCTCGCCCGGGTGATCGTTCCTGGATGCCATGTGTCCATCGTGCCGCACGCGCGCGACGCGGGTGAACAGGGACGTGGGTGAACAGGGCTGTCACCAGCACGCGCGGGCACCGGTTCGGAGCGTCCTACAGATGACCGCGTGCCACCGGGCGGCGGCTCTCAGATCCTCCGCCGCACCTTCCGAGCCCGCCGCACCACTGCCGCCGCACCCAACAACGCGACCGTCGCCCCCGCGGCCCCCGCGGCCGTCGCGTCCTTGCGTCCCAACCGCCGACCGACGACCGTGTGCCTCCCGGACACCTCCTCCAACAGCTCCGCGAGCACCTCCTCATTGGTCCACTGCGGTCGCCACCCCGCGTCATGGAGCCGACTCCCGCTCACCACCCAGGGGTACATCGTGTACGCCAGATCCCCCGCCGGGGACGGCGTGAGCCCGATACGGTGCAGCCGGGCCGCCGCGCCCAGCGCTACGGCGGACGGCAGCTCCATCCGCCGGATCCCGCTGAGCTCCTCGACCTCCTCCTGCTCCAGCCACCCGTCACACCCGACGGCCAGCTCCCCCTCGACCTTCTCCAGGACGGCGTACTCCAGCGCCCCCACCAGGTCCTCGACATGGCAGAACTGCCAGGCCGGCCGCGACCCGGCCACGACCAGCAGCCGAGGCGATTCGAAATACCTCGTCAGCGCGGTGTCCGTACCTCCCACCAGCACGGCCGGCCGCACCACGGTGACGTTCAGCCCGGGATGCGCCCGCGGAGCCCTGCGCGCGAGCCGCTCGATCTCCAGCAGGTCCCCGACCCCGGTCGCCTCCGCGGTCGCTCGCAGCTCCGCGTCCTCGGACAACGGCAGCTCGTTGTCCGGCAGCGCCCCGTAGACCATCGCGGACGTGCACAGCACCACACGGTGCACCCCGGCCGCGGCCGCGGCCGTGAGTACGGTCTGCGTCCCTCGCACGTTGTAGGCCGTCCGGGCGGAAGTGTCGGACCCCAGGTCCAGGTCGAGCGCCAGATGCACCACGACGTCCGCGCCGCGCAGCTTCTCCGCGATGGCCGGATCACGCACGTCGAGGATGTGCCACTGCGCGGCCGCGCACTCGCCCCTGCGCTCGTCGATGGCGACGACCTGCTTGATCTCACCCGACGCGGCGAGCCGCTCGGTCAGCAGCGCGCCGACGCCGGACGCTGCACCGGTGACCGCGACGACGGGGCCGCGGATGGCCGGACTGGTCGAGTTGTTTCGCGGTGCGCGAACCTGCGGATCTGGGGAACTCACCGGGCGTCTCCAGCGGTTGTCTTCAGTACGAGCGCGAGTGACGCGTACGTACCAGGTGGCATCCATCCTGCCGCAGGCCGTGACTCGGCGAAGCACCGAGGCCCTAACGGCCGGTGGTGTCTACGCTGGGTGGTGTTGTCGGGCAGTCGCGCCGTCGGAGAGAACCGGCGGCCTTACCAGCCGAGGATTCCCGTGAGTGACACCCCATTCGGATTCGGCCTTCCGCCGGAGGAGCCGGACGACGGCGACGAGGGCAAGAAGAAGGACCAGCAGAGCGGTGGTGGTCAGGGACCCGCCAACCCGTTCGGTTTCGGCGGTCTGCCCGGTGCCGGAGGCTTTGGCGGCCCCGGCGCGGACAACCCGCTCGCTGCCATGTTCGGTTCCCTGAACCCCAGCGACTTGGGCGCCGCGTTCCAGCAGCTGGGCCAGATGCTCTCCTACGAGGGCGGCCCGGTGAACTGGGACATGGCCAAGCAGATCGCCCGCCAGACGGTCTCCCAGGGGACCGCAGACGGCACCAAGGACACCAGTGTCGGCCCCTCCGAACGCACCGCGGTGCAGGAGGCAGTCCGCCTGGCCGACCTGTGGCTGGACGACGCGACGTCGCTGCCGTCCGGTGCCGCCTCCGCGGTGGCCTGGAGCCGCGCGGAGTGGGTCGAGGCGACACTGCCCGCGTGGAAGGAGCTCGTCGACCCGGTCGCCGAGCGCGTCGGCGCGGCGATGGGCGACGTCCTGCCGGAGGAGATGCAGGCCATGGCCGGCCCGCTGATCGGCATGATGCGCTCGATGGGCGGCGCCATGTTCGGCACGCAGATCGGACAGGCCGTGGGCGTCCTCGCGGGCGAGGTCGTCGGGTCGACCGACATCGGCCTGCCGCTCGGCCCGGCCGGGAAGGCCGCGCTGCTCCCGGTGAACATCGAGGCGTTCGGCAAGGACCTCAGCGTGCCGCAGGAGGAGGTGAGGCTCTACCTCGCCCTGCGCGAGGCCGCCCACCAGCGCCTCTTCGCGCATGTGCCGTGGCTGCGCTCGCACCTGTTCGGCGCGGTCGACGGATACGCGCGCGGGATCAAGGTCGACACGGCCAAGCTGGAGGACGTGGTCGGCCAGTTCGACCCGCAGAACCCGGAGCAGCTGCAGGACGCCCTCCAGCAGGGCATGTTCCAGCCGGAGGACACGCCCGAGCAGAAGGCCGCCCTGGCCCGTCTGGAGACGGCCCTGGCCCTGGTCGAGGGCTGGGTGGACGCGGTGGTCCACGCGGCCGCGAAGCCCCGTCTGTCGTCGGCGGACGCGCTGCGCGAGACGCTGCGCCGCCGTCGTGCCTCGGGCGGTCCCGCGGAGCAGACGTTCGCCACGCTGATCGGTCTGGAACTGCGCCCGCGCCGGCTGCGTGACGCCTCCCGTCTGTGGGCCTCCCTCACGGACGCGCGCGGTGTCGACGGCCGTGACGGCCTGTGGGCCCACCCGGACATGCTGCCGACGGCGTCCGACCTGGACGACCCGGACGGCTTCGTCCACCGCGAGCAGCTGGACTTCTCCGAGCTGGACAAGATGCTCGGCGAGGCGGCGGACAAGCCCGACCTGAAGAAGAAGGACGAGGGCGACAGCAAGGGCGACGACACCGAGTGAGCCTGTACGACGACGCGGTCCTCGTGCTCAAGGGCTACGAGGACCAGGGAGAGCTGCGCCAGACCTACCTCGACCACTTGGCGCAGCACCCGGACGGCATGTGGAAGGCCTGCGCGGACGGGCACATCACGGCGAGCGCGCTGGTGATCGACCCCGAGCGGGCCCGGGTCCTGCTGACCCTCCACAAGAAGCTGCGGATGTGGCTGCAGATGGGCGGCCACTGCGAGCCGGACGACGCCACACTCGCGTCGGCGGCCCTTCGAGAGGGCACGGAGGAGTCGGGCATCCCCGGGCTGACACTGCTGCCGGGCGGCCCGGTGCGGCTGGACCGGCACCTGACGCCCTGCGCCTGGCATCTCGACGTGCAGTACGCGGCGCTCGCCCCGGCCGACGCGGTGGAGGCGATCAGCGACGAGTCCCTGGACCTGCGGTGGTTCGCGTACGACGAGGTGGCGGACGTCGCGGACGACTCCGTCGTACGACTGCTGGAGGCGACACGGGCCAGGCTCTGAACATGTAAGGGGTGACTGCAATTGCCGTCACCCCTTACCCGTGCTCAACTCCAGACGTTGCCCTGGTTCTGCCCCCGGGCGCCTTGCTGGCCCATGCCGTACTGCGCGGCCAGGCCGGAGCCGATCTGGGCGTTCTGCGGCGGGAGCAGTTCACTCGGCTGGACCAGTGCGAAGCCGGTGCCCATGAAGCTGAGCTCCCAGCCCTCACCGGTGTTGCCACGCCTCCGCCACACCCCGGAGGAGTGCGTCTGGGCCTGCATCTGCACGCGCAGCCCGGTGGACCAGGCGACGATCGCGTCAGCGTCGCAGTTGACGTACTTGTCGGGCGTGACCTGCATCATCAGCGGCGCGCCCGAGGTCATCAGGGCGACCCTGCCGCGGCCGGTGATGTTGAGCTGGTACTTCCCGGAGCCGGAGATGCCGTACAGGCTGTCGACGGCGATGACCTCGTGGTGCAGCGAGGAGTCCATCGCGAGGACGTAGCTGCTGTCGACCGTGAGCCCGTCCTGCTCCACGTCCACCAGGTGGACGTGCTGCTTGAGGTTGGCGAGGTAGACCGTGCCCTGCCCGTGGCAGCGCATCAGATCGAGGCCCTCCCCGGTGTGCGCACGCGCGCGTGACTGCTGGTTGCTCTGGTACTCGGCGTCGAACTCGACGAGGCCCTGGTAGGCGACCATGGTGCCCTTGCGGGCGAGGATGTCGTCGTGACCCTCCAGGGTGACGCGGAGCATCTGCTTGTTCTGCAGGCTCCAGCGCTCCTGGGTCTGCTGGTCGTTGTAGGCGAAAAGCGGGCTCTGCATGGCGTTTCTGGCTCCCCCTCAGCCCCGCACCCGGAGGCGGTCGGTGCTGTCCTCGCTGGGCTGGACGACGACGATGCCCTCTCCGGAGAAGGCCATCTGGTAGGCCTCACCGCTGCCCCGGCCGATCAGCGACTGCGCCTTGAAGCTGCGCTTGCCCTTGACCTTGAGGTTGGGGGACCAGGCGACGAGCGCGTCGGGGTCGACGTACGTCTCGTTCTCGCCGCCACCGCAGTCGACGACGATGGGCTTGCCCCGGGAGGTCAGCGCGACCCAGCCCTGCCCGGAGATCTTGGTGTTCCACAGGCCCTGTCCGGCGAACTTCGCCAGGCCCTTCACCCGCTCGACGCCCCACGTGAGGTGCGCGTCGAAGGCGAGCAGGTTGGTGGCGTTCACGGAGATGCCGTCGCCGTTGAGGTTGATCACGACGACGTTCGCCCCGTAGTCGGCGAGGTAGAGCAGCCCGTCGCCGGAGCACTTCATCAGGGGCGCGCCCTCGCCGGTCATCCAGTCCTTCGCGATCTGGCGCACGGCCGGCGGGTTGGGCTCGTACTGGACGAAGCCCTCGTAGGCGACCATCGAGCCCACGCGTGCGAAGAGGTCGTTTCCGGTCTGCATGGCGACCTTCAGCATGTGGTTGCCGTGGTTCTCCATGCGGGCGGTGACGGGTGCGGGGGCGTAGCCCGCGAGCGGCTGGTTCATGACGGGCTCCCTCAGACCTCGTACGGCTGGACGACGATGAAGTTGCCGGGCGCGCCCCGGAACTGGAGGTTGACGCTCTCACCGGTGTCGCCCGGGTAGGCGTTGCGGCGCATCCGCACCTGGCTGGAGACGACGACCTGGGAGGCGGCCGACCAGGCGACCACGGCGTTGCAGTCGGCGAACGTCGTCGGCGTGACGGGCAGCACGACCGGCGTGCCGTGCGTCTTCACGACGATCGTGCCGGTGCCCGTGAACTGCATCGTGAACAGCGCGCCGCCGGGAATGCCGTGGCCCTCGATGCGGCGGACCTCGTACTGGAGGCTCTCGTCGAAGGCGAGGACGTTCTCGGCGGACACGCAGATGCCGTCGCCCTGGAGCTCGATGGGGTGCAGCATCGTGGAGTTCTCGGCGAGGAAGACCTGCCCCTGGCCGGTGCAGCGCATCAGCTGCATCTCCTGGCCGGTCGCGTTGCCCACGATCCGGCCGGCGAAGCCCGCGCCCTTGTAGCTGAAGTCGACCTTGCCCTGGTAGAGCACCATGCTGCCTTGGCGGGCCAGCACGGGCTGGCCGCCCATGCCGAGGTCGACGCGGATGAGCTTCTTGTTCTGCTGCGTCCAGCGCTGCCCGGTCGGCGTCTCCTTGAACTGCTGCAGCGCGGCAGCCACACCGGCGCCCTGGGGCGCGCCCTGCGGCACTCCGTAGCCGCCGGTCTGCTGGCCGGGGACCTGCCCGAACGGGGGCTGCTGGCCGTAGCCCGGGGGCGGGGTCGGCTGCTGGCCGTACCCGGGCGGCGGCGTCGGGGCGTGGGGGGCCTGGGGCTGGGCGTAGCCCGGGGGCAGGGGGGCGGTCTGGCCGGGGGCCTGGCCGTACGGCTGCTGCTGGGGCGGCTGGCCGTAGGGCGCGGGGGCGGGAGCCGGGGGCGGTGGGGCACCGCCGGGCGGGGTCATGGGCGCGACAATGGTCGGCGCGGCGTGCACCCCGGGCGTGGGCGCCGGGGGCGGAGTGGCTCCGGGCGGGGGCGCGAAGCCCTGCGCGGCAGGCTGCGGCTGCTGCGGGGTGGGCGCCGGGGCCGGGGCGGACGGGGCGCCGAACGCGGGAGGGGCGGTGGCCTGGGCGGGCGGGGCGAAGCCGGGAGCGGCGCCGGACTGCTGCTGCGGGGCCGCGGGCGTCTCCTCCTCCAGCACCTCGCCGCCGAAGTTCTTCAGCAGCGCGTCGAGACCGCCGTCGAAGCCCTGTCCGACGGCCGCGAACCGCCAGACGTCCTTGAGGTAGAAGTCGCCCAGCATCACGGCCCGCTCCGTGGAGAACTCCGAGCCGTCGAAGGAGTACCGGGCCACTTCCTCGCCGCCCGCGACGATCCGGATGTATCCGGGGCCGACCTGCGACATCTGGCCGGCGCCGTCGACCGTCGCCGTGAACGACAGCTTGTGGATCTGCGCCGGGATCCGGTCGAGGGTGACCCGGAACGACTCCGTGTCACCCGCCTGCGCACCCAGGAGCTGGATGGACTCCTCGGGGGACTTCGGCTGGTTGAAGAAGATGAAGTACCGGTCGTCCGAGAGCCGTTCATCGGCGTCCAGACCGAAGCAGCTGATGTCGAACGTCAGCCCCGGGCCGGAGATCTGCACGCCTACGTACAGATCCGTGCCCGGCGTGAGGTCACTGATCTTGGCCTTGTGGCCGCGTTGGAATTCCCTGGCCATGCGTAACGACCGTCCCCCATCCCGAATGCGAGTGCGTCGCGCCAGGCTAACGGCTAACTCCGACATCGCACGAAGTCGGTACAGACCCGGTACACAACCCGCGATCAGCGGCGAGGCGGGCGCAGAGCGCGGGCGGGCGCCGGGCGCCCTACGTGCCCACGCGGGTGTGCCGAGTGCCCTACGTGCCCACGCGCGCGGGACGTCAGTCGTCGCGCGCGCCGGGGGGATGAGGCAGCCGGTCGGCGGCGACCACCCCCTCGAGATAGCCGCGGGCCCGTTCGGTCCTCGGATACGCCTCGAGCAGGCGCCAGAAGCGCGGCCCGTGTCCGGGCACGAGCAGATGCGCGAGCTCGTGGAGGAGGACGTAGTCGATGACGTACTCGGGCATGCCCTGCAGCCGGTGCGACAGGCGGATACTGCCCTCGGCCGGAGTGCATGAGCCCCAGCGGGTGTTCTGGTTGGTGACCCAGCGGACCGAGGTGGGCCGGGCCCGGCCTGCGAAGTACTGGTCCGACAGCCGCTCGGCGCGCTCGGCCAGCTCGGTGTCGCCGAGCGCCCGCTTGCTCTCCTGGGCGGCCAGCTTGTCGAGCATGACGCTCACCCAGCGTTGCTCCTCCGCCTCGGACATCCGGGCGGGGATGAGCACGATGGTGCGATCGCCCTCGCGGTACGCGGAGACCGTCCGGCGGCGCCGGGTACTCCTGCGGACCTCGATCGCGCTCGCCCCCGAGCCGCTGGGCGGCTGGCTCGTCGCGCTGCGCTGTGGCGTTCCGGCGCTGTGCAGGGGTTCGGCGGGCACGCCCCGACGTTACCCGCTGCACACAGGGAAGTCCCGGTCCGGAATGTTTCGATTCTGATCGCCCACCGCGCGTTCGATGAGTACGACCGACACGAAGAGTGATTTGTACGAAGATTCCCCACAGCCTGTGGACAACTTCCGACGTCCGTCGGCCCGGCCGGGCATGCTGGCACTCGCCGGCGGGGCGAGGACGCCCCCACGCCCCCGCTCCGTCGGCTCACGGGGAGTTACCAGGGCTACGGGGGGACACACATGCATCCGACGGTGAAGCCCGCGTTGCGGCGCGGCTGGCGCGACCTCGACACCGTGCAGTTCGGGATGACTCCGGCGCACGCCATGACACTCGGTCCGATGGACAGAGCCACGGGCGAATTCCTCGACCGGCTCAACGGCACCTGCGGCATGGCGCTGCTGCGTGAGGAGGGCCGCCGCGTGGGCCTGCCGGACGGCCAGGTCGACACGCTGGTGGAACGGCTGTCGCGGGCGGGACTCCTCGACGACGCGAAGGGAGGCGGGGCCGCCGCCGACGCCCTGCGCGGCAGGAAGCAGGCCCTCGACCGGCTCCGCCCGGACCTCGCCTCACTCTCCCTGATCACCAGGGAACCGGGCGACGCCATCGTCCGGCTGGCCGCCCGCCGCTCGTTGCGGGTGCAGGTCAGGGGCGCGGGCAGGGTGGGCGCGGTGCTGGCCTCGCTGCTGGCCGGAGCAGGCGTCGGCGAGGTCGACGTCCGCGACGGGGGCCGGGTCGAGCCGTGGGACGTGGCACCGGGCGGGCTGCCCGCCGAGGCCGTCGGCGAGCGCCGGGACGAGGCGGCCCGCCGTGCGGCGCGCCGTGCCGCCCCTGACCGGCCATCGCGCCACGGCACCCGCCCGCGGCCCGAGGAGGCGGACCCCGGCTTCTCCCTGGTGATCCTCGCCCCACGGGACGACGTCGCCGTGCACTCACCGTGCCCGTCCGGCGCCGCTCCGCTCGTCTCCTCCGGCACCCCGCACCTCTATACGGGCGTCGTGGAAGGGACCGGCGTGGTCGGCCCCTTCGTCCTGCCCGGGGAGACGGGCTGCGCGGGCTGTCTTCAGGAGGGACGCGCCGACCGGGATCCGACCTGGCCGCGGCTGGTCGCGCAGTGGCGCTCCGGGAAGCCGCGCCAGGTCCGCCCCTGCGATCTGGCGCTGGCCACGACCGTCGCCGGACTGGCCGCCGCGCACGCGCTCGCCTTCCTGGACGGTCACCTGCCGTCGAGCGCGGGAGCCCGCTGGGAGGTCTCCGTGCCGGGCCTGCAGTGGCACGCGCGACCGGTCCGGGCGCACCCCGCATGCCCGTGCGGGGCCGCGCGGAAGGCAGAGGAAGAAGCTGCGGAGAGCCGTGGACCAAGCTGAGAAAGTAGCTGAGAAAGAAGCTGAGGGAGAACACACTTCGGAGACCGACGGCTCGCACGCGACAATGGCGGGGCAACGGCCGTCAACGGAGTTATGCCGTAAGGCAGGCGCGGCGCGGCCGGCTGGGACTTGGAGGGCGCATGTCTGATCTTCCCCGGAAGGCGGTCACACGGACCGCCAAGCTCGCCGCGCTTCCGCTCGGCTTCGCCGGGCGGGCCACCTGGGGGCTCGGCAAACGGATCGTGGGTGAGTCGGCGGAGCTCGTCGGCCGTGAGCTGCAGCAGCGCACCGCGGAGCAGCTGTTCAAGGTGCTCGGCGAGCTGAAGGGCGGCGCGATGAAGTTCGGGCAGGCGCTGTCCGTCTTCGAGTCGGCGCTGCCCGAGGAAGTCGCGGGTCCCTACCGCGCGGCCCTCACCAAGCTCCAGGAGGCGGCGCCGCCCATGCCGACGCGCACGGTGCACGCCGTGCTCGAGGAGCGGCTCAGTGAGGACTGGCAGAGCCTGTTCCTGGAGTTCGAGGACAAGCCGGCCGCAGCGGCCTCGATCGGCCAGGTTCACCGGGGCGTGTGGCACGACGGCCGTGAGGTCGCGGTCAAGGTGCAGTACCCGGGCGCCGGTGACGCCCTGCTGTCCGACCTGAACCAACTGAGCCGTTTCGCCCGGCTGTTGGGCCCGCTCATTCCTGGCATGGACATCAAGCCCCTGATCTCCGAGCTCAGGGACCGTGTCTCCGAGGAACTCGACTACGAACTGGAGGCCCAGGCGCAGCAGGCCCATGCGGAGGAGTTCGCGGGCGACCCCGACGTCGTGGTGCCGGCGGTGGTCCATCAGTGTGATCAGATCCTGGTCACCGAGTGGATCGACGGCATCCCGCTGTCGGAGATCATCTCCGACGGCACGCAGGAGCAGCGGGACCGCGCCGGGCAGCTCCTGGCCCGTTTCCTCTTCTCCGGCCCGGCCCGCACCGGCCTCCTGCACGCCGACCCGCACCCCGGCAACTTCCGTCTCCTGCCCGGTGGACCGGACGACGAGGAGTCCTGGCGTCTGGGCGTCCTGGACTTCGGTACGGTCGACCGCCTCCCGGGCGGCCTGCCGACGCCCATCGGCGACTCCCTGCGGATGACGCTCGACGGCGAGGCGGAAGCCGTCTACGAGCTCCTGTGCGCCGAGGGATTCGTCAAGGAGTCCATCGACCTGGAACCCGACGCGGTCCTCGACTACCTCCTGCCGATCATCGAGCCGGCTCAGGTCGACGAGTTCACCTTCACCCGCGGCTGGATGCGCAGCCAGGCCGCCCGCATCGCCGACCCCCGCTCCCCCGCCTACCAGCTGGGCAAGCGCCTCAACCTGCCTCCGGCCTATCTCCTCATACACCGGGTGACGCTGAGCACGATCGGCGTGCTGTGCCAGCTCGGTGCGACGGTGCGGATGCGCGAGGAACTGCAGGAGTGGCTCCCCGGGTTCGTGCCGGAGGGGGACCTGGACGAGGACATGGGCGAGGAGGAGTCGGCGGCGGAGGCATGAGGCCCGCAGGCCGCAGCCGTCACCACCAGCCCGAGTCCAGCCGCCCCTCGATCGCCCTGAGGTGCTCCCGGGCGCAGCCCTCGCAGAAGTAACGGCGCACGCCGTTCTCCACGGAACAGGTCCAGGTGGCGGGCTGCGCGCTCTCGGCCGGAGTGCCGCAGCGGGCGCACACGAGGGGGTGGGGCTCCTTCGCGGAGCCGACGTCGGCACTGCCTCCGGGAAGACTCGTCACCTTGGCGACCATAGCGCCGCGCTCGCTTGATCGGCTGCCCGGCGCGCACAACGCACCGCGGGGGCCGGTCCGTTCGGTCGGACCGGCCCCCGCGGGAGAGCTCTGCCTCCCTGGGCCGGGAGGCCACCGCTTCAGGTGAGTGAGGCCTTACTGCATGACCGCCATGGCGAGCGCGCGGCGGGCGCGCATCGAGGCGCGCTCGGCCCGGCGCTGCATCCGGCGGGCGGTCGCCAGGCGCACGGCCCGGCGTTCCCGCTCCGCCTCGTGCAGTCGCTCGTGCATATGCGCACGAGCCAGGGCTTCTGGGATGAGTTGCATCTCTCGGGTCCTGTTCTGGCGCGAGTCGTTCGCGCCGGTGGTGGTGACGTCTTCAGTCGCGGAGCCGGCGGGCTCGCTGGTGGACGGCTTCATCGGGGCCTGCTTCTTGGGGTCGTGCGTGAGGGGGCGGTCGATCGTTCCTGCGGTGTTCATGCCGTGACCGGGTTCTTGCGCGGGCGGCCACGCGGCCGCTTCCGGGCGACGACAACACCCTGGACGAACAGCTCGCCACCCCAGACGCCCCACGGCTCACGCCGTTCCTTGGCGCCGGCGAGGCAGGCCTCCATCAGCGGGCAGGTGCGGCACAGGGACTTGGCGTACTCGACGTCGGCCGGCGACTCGGCGAAGAAGACCTCCGGGTCGTAGGAGCGGCAGGGGACGGGTACGCCGAGGTTCTCGATGGCGTCGTCGAGCGCGGTGAGCGCGGTGAGCGGAGTGAGCGGGGTCAAGGTGGAGTCCTCCGTGAGGCCGGGCGGGGGGATCGTTTCGGAAGGCGGTACGGACGGGGCGTGCGCTTCGAGTTGCACGGTTCGTCTTCCTCGTCTGGTCGTTTCCGGTCCTGTTGGACCGGGTGGCGGCTGGTACCGGGTTCTTTTCTTGTCCCGAGGCCCCTTCGCTCCGTCGTCCCCGTTCGGGGAAAACAGAAGGGCCGCGGATCCCGGGTGGGGTTCCGCGGCCCTGAAGGCGCCGGCCTGATCGACTGTCAGGCTGGATCACTCCAGGGTTCTGGCCCACGGAAGGCCCACATCAGGTGGTGCTGCGTCGTCTGCTTCCGGAATCCGGCACCGGTCGCCGTGAAGGCATAGGCCTGCGCCTGTGCCTTTACTGCTGCTTCCAGTGCCTTGGTCGGTCGCTCATTGCGCTCACGGACGGGAAGGCCCGAGAGAGACAGGGCGGACGCCGGACGCACGGCACGAATGCCGGACAGACCGGTGCCCAGAGGGGAGTCGCCGAGCAGGCACAGGGAGACGACCGAGCGATCGGTCATTTTGGCGGTGCTGATGGAGCTGGTCTCGATGCTGATCACTGGAATCGCCTCCTCTCGGCGTCTCAGGGACTGGGGTGAACCAGTCCGCGCGGGTATGCAAGTACAGCACGGAATCGGGGCCCCCGAGAAGGCCTCCGTCCCCGTGGCTAAGAACCTATGGGGATTGCTGGGGCATGCGCAAACTATTTTTTCGACGAGTTCGCGTCAGATCCGGCGATCGTCCTCCCCGGGGCCTCTGCCTGCGCAGATGGCCAGGACATCGGCCCCGTAGCGGTTGAGCTTGCGCGCGCCGACCCCCGGGATCCGCGCCAGCTCGCCCGGGTCGTCGGGAGCGGCCTCGGCGATCGCCATCAGGGTCTTGTCGGTGAAGACGCAGAATCCGGGCTGCCCGCTGAGCTTCGCCTGCTCCGCGCGCCATTCGCGCAGCCGCTCGTAGAGGCCCTCGTCCATGTCGGAGGGACAGTCCTCGCAGCGCATCAGCTTCATCTCACCGGCGTCGGTCAGCGTGCGCCCGCAGACCCGGCACCGGGCGGGGGCCCGCTGCGTCCGCCGCGGCACGGCTGTCGGTCCCCGGCCCGCGAAGCCGCGCTCGACGCCCCCGGAGGCGGCCGTGCCGCCGCGCCCGGCGGCACCGGCCGAGCCGGGGCGCAGCCCGTCCAGGAAGCGGCTGGGGCGGCGGTTCGGGCGGCCGCCGGGCGAGCGGGACAGCGCCCAGGAGAGGTGCAGCCGCTCCCGGGCGCGGGTGACGCCCACGTAGAGCAGGCGGCGCTCCTCCTCGATCTGTTCCTCGGTCCTGGCGTAGGTGATCGGCATCATGCCCTCGGCGACCCCGACCAGGAACACGACGTCCCACTCCAGGCCCTTGGCGGAGTGCAGCGAGGCGAGAGTGACGCCCTGCACGGTGGGCGCGTGCTGGGCGTTCGCCCTCTCGTCGAGTTCGGCAACCAGATCGGCCAGGGTGGCGCCGGGCTTGACGGCGGCGAAGTCCTGCGCCAGGTTCACCAGCGCGGCCAGCGACTCCCAGCGCTCCCTGACGGCTCCGGAGCCGGCCGGGGGCTGCGTGGTCCAGCCCTCTCCGGAGAGCACGGCCCGCACCTGGGAGGGCAGGTCGACGGCGTCGGCGAGGAGGGAGTCGTTGCCGCCGAAGCGGGCCGAGGCGCGCAGGGCGATGCCCGCCTTGCGCACCTCGGGCCGGTCGAAGAACCGCTCGGCGCCGCGCAGCTGGTAGGGCACCCCGGCATCCGCGAGGGCCTGTTCGTAGGTCTCCGACTGGGCGTTCGTGCGGAACAGGACGGCGATCTCGCCGGCTGGGACGCCCGCGTCGATGAGGTCACGGATGCGGTGGGCGGCACCCTCCGCCTCGGCGGGCTCGTCGGTGTACTCGGTGTAGGCGGGCTCGGGCCCCGGGGCGCGCTGGGAGACCAGCTCGAGCCGGTGGTCGGCGGCGCGGCCGCGAGCCTGGGCGAGCAGCCCGTTGGCGAGGTGGACGACCTGCGGGCTGGAGCGGTAGTCGCGGACCAGCTTGACGACGGTGGCGCCGGGGTGGCGGGTGCGGAAGTCGAGGAGGTGGTCGGGGGTCGCCCCGGTGAACGAGTAGATGGTCTGGCTCGCGTCGCCGACCACGCACAGGTTGTCCCGGTCGCCGAGCCACAGCTCCAGCAGACGCTGCTGGAGGGGGCTGACGTCCTGGTACTCGTCGACGACGAAGTGCTGGTACTGGGCGCGCACCTGTTCGGCGATGTCGTGCCGGTCCTGCAGGACGGCGACGGTCAGCAGCAGGACGTCCTCGAAGTCGATGACGCCGCGGTCGCGCTTGAGGTCCTCGTAGACGGAGTAGAGCTGGGCGATCTCGGCGGGGTCGCGGGGCGTGTCCCGGCCGGCCTTGGCGGCCGCCGGCGCGTAGTCGGCGGGGACGGTCTGGGTGACCTTCGACCACTCGATCTCGGCGGTCACGTCGCGTAGTTCGCCCCGGTCGAGCCGGATACGGCAGGCGGCGGCCGCGTCGGCGACGAGCTGGATCTTGCGGTCGACGAGCCGGGGCAGGGAGCCACCGATGGCTTTCGGCCAGAAGTACTGCAGTTGCCGCAGCGCGGCGGAGTGGAAGGTGCGGGCCTGGACCCCCTGCGCGCCGAGGAGGCGCAGCCGCCCGCGCATCTCTCCGGCGGCGCGGTTGGTGAAGGTGACGGCGAGCACACTGGACGGCTGGAGGATCCCCGCGCGTACTCCGTAGGCGATGCGGTGGGTGATCGCCCTGGTCTTGCCGGTGCCGGCGCCCGCCAGTACGCACACCGGCCCGTGCAGGGAGGTGGCCACCTCGCGCTGCTCGGGGTCGAGCCCTTCGAGCACCGCGTCGGCAGTGTCCGGTGCCTGCGGGAAGAGCGTGGAGTGCGTTGCTGCTGTCACACGGCCATGCTGCCAGGTCGCCCGGGACGGGTGAGTCGGTTGTCCACAGGGAGCCGCTCGCAGTCGTACTAATGCGGCAGGCGTCACGTCGATGGGGACTGGCGTCACGTTCGATTCGAGGGCGCCGGCGGGAATGGCGGCCCCTTCCCGTATGTTCCACCTCTGCGACCACGCACCCCGAGCCGCCGAAGGAGCGACACAGACATGTCGGGCACTGTGACGATGTACAGCACCACGTGGTGCGGCTACTGCCGTCGGCTGAAGAGCCAGATGGACCGCGAAGGCATCACGTACACCGAGATCAACATCGAGCAGGACCCGGCGTCCGCTGCGTTCGTGGAGAAGGCGAATGGCGGAAACCAGACGGTGCCGACCGTCCTCTTCCCGGACGGCTCGACGCTGACGAACCCTTCGCTGGCTCAGGTGAAGCAGAAGATCGGCGTGTGACCACACCGCTGTGAAACACGGAAAGGGTGGCCGTTCCCGAGCGGGAACGGCCACCCTTTCCGTGTTTCACGTCATACCGCGTCAGATGCTGCGCGTCGGCAGCGGCTTGCCGTACCAGATCTCGATCAGGCGGGCCGCGATGGAGATGCCGTACGGCGGCAGGACCTCGCCGGACTCGAACGCGGCGCGCAGTTCGTCGCGGGAGAACCAGCGGGCCTCGTGCAGTTCGTCGCCGTCGACGGTGATGTCGGTGGAGGTGGCCCGGGCCAGGAAGCCCAGCATGAGACTGGACGGGAAGGGCCAGGGCTGGCTGGCGACGTACTCGACCTGCCCGACGGCGATGCCGGCTTCCTCGAAGACCTCGCGGCGCACCGACTGCTCTATGGACTCCCCGGGCTCGACGAAGCCGGCGAGCGTGGAGAAGCGGCCCTCGGGCCAGTGGACCTGGCGGCCGAGCAGGATGCGGTCGTCGTCGTCGGTGACCGCCATGATCACGGCCGGGTCGGTGCGCGGGTAGTGCTCGGCGCCGCAGGCCTGGCAGCGGCGGATGTGCCCGGCCGCGGCGATGACCGTGCGCTCGCCGCAGCGGGAGCAGAAGCGGTGCGTGCGCTGCCAGTTCTCCAGCCCGACCGCGTGCACCATCAGACCGGCGTCGCGCGCCGACAGCAGCAGGCCCGCCTCACGCAGACCGGCCGGGCGCGCGGACTGGTCGATGCGGCCGGGCAACCCGTCCTTCTGGAGGGCGAAGTAGCTGACGCCGTCCTCGTCGATGCCCAGGAAGTAGCGGTGCGCCTCGGTGAGAGGGGCCTCGAAAGACGGGGTCATGACGAGTTCGGTCCGGCCGTCGGGCGTCTCGTCGATGAGGACCTGGCCGCCTGAGACCACGAAGCAGCGCGTCGAGGGGTGGCTCCACGCCGCCGCGAGCCAGGCCTCGTCGAGCCGGTGGTGGGCGGCCCGGTCGATGCCACTGGGCGCGGTCAGCGAAATGGGTCGGTCGGCGGTGTGGTCGGTCCAGGCGGTCACGGGTATTTGCATCTCCCCCGGTGGCACGGATGGTTTTCGGCGGGCGGTTCAGCGGGACGTACGGCAGGAGGCGACCGGGTCCGGCGGGTGCTGGGTGGTCGGGGCGGCCCTCTCAGTGTGCCCCGCGCGCGGCGCCGCCAAGGGCGGCTCGGAGCGGTCAGGGTGCACGACGCCAGTTCTCCGCGAGGTCGCTCCACAGGTACGCGCTGGTCTCGACGCCCTTGAGGAGCAGGTCCAGCTCGACCTTCTCGTTCGGGGCGTGCCAGCCGTCGGACGGGACGGAGATGCCCAGGAAGAGGACGGGGGCACCGAGGACGTCCTGGAGGTCGGCGGCGGGTCCCGAGCCGCCCTCCCGGGTGAAGCGGACCGGCGTCTCGAAGGCGCGGCCCATGGCGCGGGCCACGGACTGCAGCGCCGGGTGGTCCAGGGGGGTCAGGCACGGGCGGGTGGCGGGACTGAAGGTGATCTCGGGGCGGATCCCCGCGGGCACCTGGTCTGCGGCCCACGCGCGGACGGCCTTCTCGACGCGGCCGGGGTCCTGGCCCGCGACCAGTCGGAAGGACAGCTTCACCATCGCCGAGGACGGGATGATCGTCTTGCTCCCGGCGCCCTGGTAACCGCCGCCGATGCCGTTGACCTCGGCCGTGGGGCGGGCCCAGACGCGCTCCAGGGTGGTGTACCCGGCCTCGCCGTGGGCGGCGCGGGACTTGGCGGTGCGCAGCCACCGCTCCTCGTCGAAGGGCAGCTCGGCGAAGAGTTCGCGCTCGCGGTCGGTGAGCTCGACGACGCCGTCGTAGAACCCGGGGATCGCCACGCGCGCGTGCTCGTCGTGCAGGGCGGCGACCAGTCGGGCCACGGCGGTCGCCGGGTTGGGGACGGCGCCGCCGAAGGAGCCGGAGTGGACGTCCTGGTCGGGGCCGTGGAGCCGGATCTCGCACTCGGCGAGGCCCCGCATGCCGGTGCACACCGTGGGGGTGTCCTCGGACCACATACCGGTGTCGGAGACGACCACGGTGTCGGCGGCCAGCCGCTCGGCGTTCTCCTCGACGAGGGCGCGGAAGTGCGGCGAGCCGGACTCCTCCTCGCCCTCGATCAGGAGCTTCAGGTTCACGGCGGGGGCGGTGCGGCCCGTGGCGGCGAGATGGGCGCGGAGGCCGAGCGTGTGGAAGAACACCTGGCCCTTGTCGTCGGCCGCCCCGCGCGCGTGGAGGCGGTTGTCCCGGACGACGGGCTCGAAGGGCTCGCTGTCCCAGCCGTCCTCCCGGGCGGCGGGCTGCACGTCGTGGTGGCCGTAGACCAGGACCGTGGGCGCCTCGGGATCGCCGGAGGGCCACTCCGCGTAGACGGCGGGGGCGCCCGGGGTCTCCCAGACCTCGGTGGTCGGGAAGCCGGTCTCCTTGAGGCGGGTGGCGAGCCAGTCGGCGCTGCGCCGTACATCGGGCGCATGCACGGGCTGGGCCGACACGGACGGGATGCGCAGCCACTCGACGAGGTCGTCGAGGAAGGCGGCACGGTGCTGCTCGATGTACGTACGGACGGCGCTGACGGCACTGTCAACGGGCTGGCTCATGGCCACGACCCTATCGGCCCGCACCGGCATCCTCGCTGGGCGGTTCGTCACACGAACGCCCGTCCAGGAGCAGCCGCTCCAGCGCGGCCCGGCCCGGCAGGTCGTCCGGCCGTACGACCTCGCCGTCGCGGACGTACAGGAACGCGGCCGTGACCGACTCCAGGGGCACGCCCTCCTGCTCGGCCCAGGCCAGGCGGTACAGGGCGAGCTGGAGCGGGTCGGCGGTGCGGGCGCGGTTGGTCTTCCAGTCGATGATCTCGTACGCCGCCGTCTCACCGTCGCCCTCCTTGTACACGGCGTCGATGCGGCCCCGTACGACGCGGCCGGCGATCTCGATCTGGAAGGGGGCCTCGACGCGGTGGGGCGTGCGGTGCGCGTACGCGGTGCGCTCGAAGGCGTCCTTGAGCGCCTCCAGATCCCGCTCGTCGGCGATCTCGGCCTCGCTGCCGGGCAGTTCCTCCGGCTCCAGCATGGGCAGTGTCAGCGCTTCGAAGCGGGCCTCGACCCAGGCGTGGAACCGGGTGCCCCGGCGTGCGGCGGGTTGGGGAGGGCGCGGCATGGGGCGCGCGAGTTCCTGCGCGAAGCCGTCCGGATCGGCGGCCAGACGCAGCAGCTGGGACGCCGTCAGCGTCGTCGGCAGGGGGACGTCCGTGACGCCCTGACGAGCGCGCAGGAGTTCGCCTGCGAGGGCGTCGAGGTCTCGGTCCCAGGAGGCGATGGCGCGGGCTTCCTCGGGAGTGAGGCGCGCGGCTCGGGGCTCGGCGGTGTGGCGCGAGGGGAGCGTGTCGGCGGGTGGTTCGGGGGCCGTCGCCTGGTGCGGGACCGTGGGGCGGCCCGTGGGCATTGCGTCCCAGTCGGAGAGGTCTTCGTCGAAGGTGACGTCCTCGCCGTGCGCAGGCTCGTCGTAGGAGGGCTCGTCGAAGGGGCCCGCCTCGTCGAAGGGGTCGGCCTCATCGACGGGGTCCCCCTCGTCGTACGGCGGCTCGGCGTCCTCCGGGGGCGGCGGCCAGTCCGGGTCGTCGTAGGTGTCCGTGGCGTGGGTGGCGGCGGAGTGGCCGTCCTCGGGGGAGGCGAGGTGCTCCAGGTGGGCCAGGACGGTCCGGGCGGCGGCGCGGCGGCGGGCGAGGGCGGCGTCGTCCAAGGGCAGGGGCCACACCTGGTCGGCTCCCGCGCGGTGCAGGGCCGGGTTCTCCTCGCCCTCCTGGGGCTCGTCCGCCCAGGCCTCGATCTCCCCGTGGCCGGCCGCGCAGTGCTCGTGGAGGGCCAGCAGGAAGTCGGACGGCCCGCGGGGCTTCTTCTGGGTGGGGCCCCACCAGTGGCCGGAGCCCAGCAGGAGGGAGCGGGGGCGGGTGAAGGTGACGTAGCCGAGGCGGAGTTCCTCGGTGTGCTGGTGTTCCTTCATCTCCTCGTGGAAGGACTTCAGGCCCCGCGAGTCCCACGCCGCGACCTCGGGCAGCGTGTCGGCGTCGCCGCGCAGTTCGTGCGGCAGCACCTTGGCCTGGGCGGTCCACTTCTCGCGGCCCTGGCTGCTGGGGAACGTGCCGGTGACCAGGCCGGGGACGGCGACGACGTCCCACTCCAGGCCCTTGGACTTGTGCGCGGTGAGCACCTTGACGGTGTTCTCGCCGCCGGGCAGCGCGTTGTCGAGGCCCTTCTCGTACTGGGCGGCGGTGCGCAGGAAGCCGAGGAAGGCGAGCAGACTCGCCTCGCTCTCGTGGGAGGCGAAAGAGGCGGCGATGTCGAGGAAGTTCGACAGGGTCTCGCGGCGACGGGCGGCCAAGGCGTGCGGTGACGCCGACAGTTCGACCTCAAGGCCGGTGACGGCCAGGACGCGGTGCAGGACGTCCATCAGCGGGTCGGAGAGCGAGCGGCGCAGGTCGCGCAGTTCGGCGGCGAGGCGGGCGAACCGCACGCGTGCGTCCGGCGAGAAGGGCAGTCCGTCGTCGTCCCCGGTGCCGGCGTCGCCGTACAGGGGTGTCTCCAGGAACGTGTCGAGGGCGTCCGCGAGCGAGATCACCTCCGCCGGGTCGACGCCCTCGACGGCTTCGGCGAGCCGACGGTCGGGGTCGTCGTCCCCGCGCGCGTGGGCGACGAGGAGCCGGGCGCGTCGACCGAGGAGGGCGAGGTCGCGCGGGCCGATGCGCCAGCGCGGGCCGGTCAGCAGGCGGACCAGGGAGGCGTTGGCGCCGGGGTCCTGGAGGACCTCGCATACGGCGACGAGGTCGGCCACCTCGGGCAGATGCAGCAACCCGGACAGGCCCACCACCTCGACGGGGACGTCCCGGGCGACCAACGCACCCTGGATCTCCGCGAAGTCGGTCGCCGTGCGGCACAGCACTGCGATCTCGCCGGGGGCCTTGCCGGTGTTCACCAGGTGGGCGATGGAGTCGGCGATCCAGTCGATCTCCTCGGCGTGGGTGCGCAGGAGCGCGCAGCGCACCACGCCGTCGCGTTCGGCGCCGGGGGCCGGGCGCAGGGCCTCCACGCCCGCGTGCATCGCGCGGAGGGGCTCGGCGAGGCCGTTGGCGAGGTCGAGGAGGCGGCCGCCGCTGCGGCGGTTCTCACTGAGGGCCTGCCGGGACGCGGGGCGACCGTCGACGTGCGCGAAGTGCTCGGGGAAGTCGTCGAGGTTGGCCACGGAGGCGCCGCGCCAGCCGTAGATCGCCTGGCAGGGGTCTCCGACGGCGGTCACGGGATGCCCGGTGCCGTCCCCGAACAGGCCCGCGAGCAGGACGCGCTGGGCCACCGACGTGTCCTGGTACTCGTCGAGGAGCACCACGCGGAACTCCTCGCGCAGGACACGGCCCACCTCCGGCAGGCTCGCGAGCCGCGCGGACAGGGCGATCTGGTCGCCGAAGTCGAGCAGGTCCCGCTCGCGCTTCGCGGCCCGGTAGCGCAGCACCAGTTCGGCGAGTTCCCGGCGGGCGGCGGCCGCCTCGGGGACCTTGCGCAGGTCGGCGTTGGTGAGCTTGGCGTTCTGGAGGGCGCCCAGCAGTTCGGCGTCGTACGCGCGCAGGTCCTCGGGCCGTACGAGGTGTTCGGCGAGCTCGGCGTCGAGGGCGAGGAGGTCGCTGACCAGGTCGGCGAAGGACCGCGTGAGCGACGGATAGGGGCCGGGGGCCTCGCGCAGGACCCGCGCGGCGAGTTGGTAGCGGGTCGCGTCGGCGAGCAGGCGTGAGGTCGGTTCGAGGCCGATGCGCAGACCGTGGTCCGTCAGCAGGCGGCCCGCGAAGGCGTGGTACGTCGAGATCACCGGCTCGCCCGGAGGGTTGTCCGGGTCGATGGCGTCGGGGTCGGTGACGCCCGCCTTGATCAGCGCCTTGCGGACACGTTCGGCGAGTTCACCGGCGGCTTTGTTGGTGAAGGTCAGGCCGAGGACCTGTTCGGGGGCGACCTGGCCGGTGCCGACCAGCCACACCACGCGGGCCGCCATCACCGTCGTCTTGCCCGACCCGGCTCCGGCCACGATCACCTGGGGAGCGGGAGGCGCGACGATGCACGCCGTCTGCTCGGGGGTGAACGGGATCCCGAGGAGCTCCTTGAGCTGCTCGGGATCGGAGATACGGGCGGGCATGTCGGAGAGGCTAACCGCGGGCACTGACACTCGTGTCACTCGACCACGTGCCGCCCCTCGGGCCGTGCGCTGCACGACGCCCGGAACGCGCAGTGGGTGCACTGCTGGCCGGTGGTGGGCGTGAACCGTTCGTCGAGCACCTTTCCGGCGGCGGTGGCCAGCAGTTCGCCGACCCACTCCCCCGCCACGCCTTCCTGGGCTTCCTGCGCCTGCACCTTGGGCAGGGTCTCTCCGCCGTCCCGCTTGGCGGCCCCCTGCCGCAGCTGGACGAGTTCGGCGCCTCCCGGTTCGGGTCGTACGCCGTCGAAGGCGTCGTCGACGGCTCCCTCGCGCACGGCGAGCTGGTAGACGGCCAGCTGGGGATGGCGTTCCACCTCGGCGGAACTCACGGGCTGCTTGCCGGTCTTGAAGTCCACGACGTAGGCGCGGCCCTCACCGTCCGCCTCCACGCGGTCCATCTGGCCGCGGATGCGTACCTCGTAGTCACCGGCTCCGAGGGTGACGTCGAAGTCGTGCTCGCTCGCCACGGGGGCGCGTCCCGCGCGGTCCATGACGTGCCACTGGAGGAAGCGTTCGAGGGCCACGCGCGCGTGTTCCTTCTCCTGCTGCGACTTCCACGGCGCGTCGAAGGCGAGCGCGTTCCACACGGAGTCGAGGCGTTCCATGAGGACGGCGAGGTCGGCGGGGGTGTGTCCGGAGGCGACCTCGTCGGCGAGGACGTGGACCACGTTGCCGAAGCCCTGGGCTGCGGTCGCGGGGGCGTCGGCCTTCACCTCGCGGCCCAGGAACCACTGGAGGGCGCAGGTGTTGGCGAGTTGGTCGAGGGCGCTGCCGGACAGGACGACGGGCTGGTCGCGGTTGCGCAGCGGCACCTTGCTCTCGGTCGGCTCGAACATGCCCCACCAGCGGTAGGGGTGCGCGGACGGCACCAGCGGGCGCCCGTCCTCGTCGGCGAGCGCGGCGAGCCGGGCCAGCCGCCGTGCCGCCGCCTCCCTGAGCGCGTCGGAGGCATGCGGGTCGACCGTCGTGGCGCGCAGCTCGGCGACGAGTGCGGCGACCGACAGGGGTCGGCGGGGGCGGCCGGTGACGTCCTTGGGTTCGACGCCGAGTTCCGTCAGGAAGCGGGAGGGCTGGTCGCCGTCGTCGGCGGGGGCCTTCACCGCGGTGACGACGAGGCGTTCACGCGCGCGCGTGGCGGCCACGTAGAACAGGCGGCGCTCCTCGGCGAGCAGCGCGCCGGGAGTGAGCGGTTCGGCGAGTCCGTCGCGACCGATGCGGTCAGCCTCCAGGAGGGAGCCGCGGCGGCGCAGGTCCGGCCACAGGCCCTCCTGGACGCCGGCCACGACGACCATGCGCCACTGGAGCCCCTTGGAGCGGTGCGCCGTCATCAGGCGGACGGCGTCGGGGCGTACGGCACGCCGGGTGAGGGTGTCGGCGGCGATGTCCTGGGAGTCGATCTCCTCCAGGAAGTTCAGGGCGCCCCGGCCACCGACGCGCTCCTCCGCGCGTGCCGCGGTCGCGAAGAGCGCGCACACGGCGTCGAGGTCACGGTCGGCGTTGCGCCCGGCCGCGCCGCCCCGCCGGGCAGCCCTCTCCAGCCGGGTGGGCCAAGGAGTGCCCTCCCACAGGTCCCACAGCGCCTCCTCGGCCGTACCGCCTCCGGCGAGGCGCGCACGGGCCTTCCCGAGCAGCGCGCCGAGGCGCTGAGCACCGCGCGCGTACGTCGGGTCGTGCGCGACCAGGCGCTCCGGCTCGGCGAGCGCCCGCGCGAGCAGGTCGTCCGAGGGCGGCGGCAGCGGGTTGCCCGCGGCGCGCTCCTCCTCCCGCAGGGCACGCCCGAGGCGACGCAGATCGGCGGCGTCCATACCGGCGAGGGGCGAGGCGAGGAGGGCGAGGGCGGTCTCGGTGTCGAGCCAGCAGGGATCCGGCCTCGGCCCTTCGGCAGGGGCCCCCGGCTCGGACGTCGGCACAGCGGCAGCGACTCCCGGCCCGGACGTCGGCACCTCGGCAGCGACTCCCGACCCGGACGTCGGCACATCGGAGTGAGTGACCGCCGCCGTCGCCACCGCCCGCAGGGCCGTCAGCAGGGGCGCCACCGCCGGTTCGTGGCGCAGGGGGAGGTCGTCGCCGTCGATGTCGAGGGGGACGCCTGCGGCGGTGAGCGCGCGGCGGACCGTCGGTATCGAGCGGGATCCGGCGCGCACCAGTACGGCCATCTCGCCCCAGGGGACGCCGTCCTCCAGGTGCGCGCGGCGGAGGATGTCGGCGACGTTGTCCAGCTCCGTGCCCGGCGTCGGGTACGTGTAGACCTCCACGCGGCCCCCGTCCCGGACGGGCGCGAGCTCGCGGTGGGCGCGCACCTTGTCGGCCGGCAGCCGGGTCAGCGGCATGCGCTGGGTGAGCAGCCGGGTCGCGGCCAGGAGTGCTGCGCCGGAGCGGCGGGACGTGCGCAGCACCTCGACGGGAGCGGGACGCCCGTCCGCGCGCGGGAAGGCTCCGGGGAAGTCCAGGATGCCGTTCACGTCGGCGCCCCGGAAGGCGTAGATCGACTGGTCGGGGTCACCGAAGGCGACCAGGGTGCGGCCACCGCCGGCGAGGGCGTGCAGCAGTCGTACCTGGGCCGCGTCGGTGTCCTGGTACTCGTCGACGAACACGGCGTCGTACCGGGCGGCGAGCTGCTCGGCGACCTCGGGGCGGCGGGCGAGGAGGACCGCGCGGTGGACCAGTTCCGCGTAGTCGAGCACGCCTTGCAGGTCGAGCACGTCGAGGTACTCGGCGAGGAAGGCGGCAGCAGCACGCCAGTCGGGGCGGCCCGTGCGGCGGGCGAAGGCGTCCAGGGCGTCCGGCCCCAGGCCCAGTTCACGGCTACGGGCGAGAACCGCGCGGACCTCATCGGCGAAACCGCGGGTGGTGAGGCAGGCGCGCAGCTCGTCCGGCCAGCGCACGTGCGCCAGGCCGAGCCGTTCCAGGTCCGGTTGGCCGGCGAGCATCTCGCGGACGGTCACGTCCTGCTCGGGGCCGGACAGCAGCCGCAGTGGCTCCACGAAGAGTTCGCTGTCCTGGTGGGCGCGGACCAGGGCGTAGCAGAACGAGTGGAAGGTGGTCGCCTGTGGCGCGCGGGCGGCTCCGGTGCGCAGTGCCATGCGGTCGCGCAGTTCGACGGCCGCCTTGCGGCTGAACGTCAGCACGAGGATCCGCGCGGGGTCACCGCCCCGGGCGACGCGGGACGCCACGGACTCCACGAGCGTGGTGGTCTTGCCGGTGCCCGGACCTGCGAGGACGAGCAGCGGGCCGGACATGTGGTCAACCACGGCGCGCTGTGCGGCGTCCAAACGAGGGGGGTCGACGCGGGCCGGCGGGGTACGTAGCAGTCGGTAAGCGCCACGGTTCCCCTGTCGCACCTGGGGGTGCGACAGGCGCCTGGTGGAAGAAGAGGAGCTCACGTGGTTCGCCGGTCCTGGTGGTTGTGCATGGGCTTGTCGCTGCCGGCGCGAACGCCGGGGGCGGGCCGCCGTGCGGTGCGGGCGGTGACCGCGGGGTGAGAGGGACACGTGCAGCCGACGCTACGCCGACGGGCGGACCGGAAGGAGAGCTTCCCCTTCTTCCCGGCAGCCCCACAAGGCGCGTATGCCACGCGAGTCCCTCGCCTCACGAACGTACGTCATGCCTCGGACGAGCCTCGTCTCCCCCGTACGGACCACGGACTCCCCTCGACCCGGTCCGATGGCGGAAGCTGTCAGGTGTGACCCGTCGCGCGTTCGCCGCCGTCCCATCGCGCCCGCCGCATGTCGAGACGGGGCAGATGGCCTTCGGCGGCCCTGCTCGCCTCCCTCAGGGGCGTGCTCTCCGCGCGGTAGTGGTCGAGTGCCCGCAGTTCGTGGCCGGGGAGGAGCACTCCGTCGGAGCGCACCACGCGCCACCACGGCACAGCTCCGCCGTAGAGGGCCATCACCCGGCCGACCTGGCGCGGGCCTCCCTCCTCCAGCCACTCGGCGACGTCGCCGTACGTCATGACACGCCCCCGCGGAATCAGTTCGGCGACCTCGAGCACGCGCTCGGCGTACTCGGGAAGCGCGTCCGCGTGCTCCGCGTCGGCGTCGTCCGGATGGCTCTGCTCGCTCATCCGTCCCATCCTGCCCCACCCCACCGACAAGGTGACATGCTGGCGACGGTGCGTGACCCTCGCCCGGGAGCGGTGCTTCAGGCAGACTGTGCGCCCCCGCATTTGCACCCTGATGCCCCCGTGTGTCGGTGGGGCATGCCACCATCGTGCGGGCGGTGATCGGTGATACGAGATCAAGAAGAGACGATGAAGCAGCAGGGTGCGCATTCCGGGGACCGGGAGGGCACCTCTGCGGCTTCGTCACGCCCGGACACGCCCAAGGCGGGCGAGCAGGGCGTCACTGACCCGAACGCCGCAGAGAAGCAGACGGACGCCCACGTGGTGGACGAGGTGCACGCCGACGAGGTCGAGGGCGACGAACCACTGCTCCCCGCGCGCGTGCACCGCCCCTCCGACCTGATGCGACTCCTGGTCGGTGTCCTCGCGATCGTCGTCCTGCTCGGGATCGCCGCGTTCGCGCACGGCACCACCTCGGGCCTGGAACAGGACATCAACAAGGGCACCGGGCAGGCGCCCGACCTGCTGATCAAGATCGCGGGACTGGCCTCCAGCATCGCGATCCTGCTGGTCCCGGTGGCGTTCGCCATCGAGCGGCTGATCAAACGCGACGGGCTGCGCATCGCCGACGGTGTCCTCGCGGCCGTCCTCGCGCACGGAGTGACCTTGGCCACCGACCTGTGGGTCGCCAAGGCCGCTCCCGACTCGATCCAGGAGGCGCTCACCCAGCCCTCCCCCGGCGACATCCATGCCCTCACCGACCCGGTGCACGGCTATCTCGCGCCGGTCATCGCGTACATGACGGCCGTCGGCATGTCGCGCAGGCCGCGCTGGCGCGCGGTGCTGTGGATCGTGCTGCTCCTCGACGCCTTCTCCATGCTGGTCACCGGCTACACGACACCGTTCTCGATCATCCTGACGGTGCTGATCGGCTGGACCGTGGCCTACGGCACGCTGTACGCGGTCGGCTCGCCCAACGTCCGCCCCACCGGACGGAACCTGATGGCGGGCCTGCGGCATGTCGGCTTCCACCCGGTGACCGCGGCACGCGAGGAGCTCGCGGACACCCCGGAGACCGGCGACCGAGGCCGGCGGTATTTCGTCACCCTCGAGGACGGGCCGCCACTGGACGTGACGGTGGTCGACCGTGAGCAGCAGGCTCAGGGCTTCTTCTACCGCGCGTGGCGCAATCTCACCCTGCGCGGCTTCGCCACGCGCAGCAGCCTGCAGTCGCTGCGCCAGGCCCTGGAGCAGGAGGCGCTGCTCGCCTACGCGGCCATCGCGGCCGGGGCCAACGCGCCCAAGCTGATCGCGACCTCCGAACTCGGTCCCGACGCCGTGATGCTCGTCTACGAGCACACCGGGGGCCGCACCCTCGACTCGCTGGCGGACGAGGAGATCACCGACGAACTGCTGCGGGACACCTGGCACCAGGTGCGGGCCCTGCAGTCCCGGCGCATCGCGCACCGCCGGCTCGTGGGTGACGCGATTCTGGTGGATCGTTCCGGCACGGTGATCCTCACCGACCTGCGCGTGGGCGAGATCGCGGCCGGTGACCTGCTGTTGCGCATGGACATCTCCCAGCTGCTGGTGACGCTGGGCCTGCGCGTGGGCGCCGAGCGCGCGGTGGACGCGGCGGTGGCCGTGCTCGGCCCCGACAGCGTGGCGGGCTGTCTGCCGATGCTCCAGCCCATCGCCCTCAGCCGCTCCACGCGCGCGACACTGCGGAAACTGGCCCGGGAGCGGGCCCAGCGCGAACGCGAGGCGGTCCTGGAGGCGTCCCGGCAGGCCAAGCAGGCCCGGCTGGAGACGGGCAGGGACGACGAGGCCGCGTCCGTACCCGACAAGGCCGACAAGAAGGCCGTACGCGCGGAGGCACGGGCCGAGAAGCGGGCCATCGACGAGGCGTTGGAGGAGGCGCGCGAGGACGATCTGCTGACGCAGATCCGGCACCAGGTGCTGCGGATCAGGCCGCAGGCCCCGGTCGAGCCGGCCCGCCTGGAGCGGGTGCGACCGCGCACGCTGATCAGCTTCATCGCGGGCGCCATCGGCGCGTACTTCCTGCTGACGCAGCTCACCCACATCGAGTTCGGCCCGCTCGTCGCCAACGCCCAGTGGGGCTGGGTGGCCGCGGCCGTGCTGTTCTCGGCGCTGAGCTACGTCGCCGCGGCGATGAGTCTGCTGGGGTTCGTGCCGGAGCGGGTGCCGTTCCCGCGGACGGTGGCGGCGCAGGTCGCCGGGTCGTTCGTGAAGATCGTCGCCCCGGCCGCGGTCGGCGGAGTCGCCCTCAACACACGCTTTCTCCAGCGTGCGGGTGTGCGGCCGGGGCTCGCGGTGGCCAGCGTGGGCGCCTCCCAGTTGTTCGGGCTCGGCTGCCACATCCTGATGCTGCTGTCCTTCGGCTATCTGACCGGCACCGAGAAGACGCCGTCGTTGTCGCCGTCCCGGACGGTCATCGCGGGTCTGCTCACCGTGGCGGTCCTGGTGCTCGTGGTGACCTCGGTGCCGTTCCTGCGGAAATTCGTCGTCACGCGCGTGAGGTCGCTGTTCGCGGGTGTCGTACCGCGCATGCTGGACGTGCTCCAGCGGCCGCAGAAGCTGATCACCGGCATCGGCGGCATGCTGCTGCTCACCGCCTGCTTCGTGATGTGCCTGGACGCGTCGATCCGCGCGTTCGGCGACGAGTCGACCAACCTCAGCATCGCCAGCGTCGCCGTCGTCTTCCTCGCCGGCAACGCGCTCGGGTCCGCCGCGCCCACGCCGGGCGGTGTGGGCGCGGTCGAGGCGACCCTGACGGTCGGTCTGATCGCCGTCGGGCTGCCCAAGGAGGTCGCGGCACCCGCGGTCCTGCTGTTCCGGCTGCTGACGCTGTGGATCCCGGTGCTGCCGGGCTGGCTGGCCTTCAACCAGTTGACCCGAAAGGGCGCGCTCTAGGACGGCGTCGGCCTGACCAGGGGAGCGTTTGAAAACGGCGGCGGCCGTACCTCGGACGGCCCGTGCCCCGAGCGCCCTTCCGGGCCCGACCGCAGGATGGGTTCATGCCGACCTCCTCCCGTCCGCGGGCCGCCGCCCTGGTCGCCGTCGCCGTCCTGCTGTCCTCCCTGGCGGCGGCCTGCGGCGACGACGCGGGGGACGCGGACCTGCCGGCGCAGCAGCTGAGCTGGAAGGACTGCCCGTCGCCGTCCCAGGCGGAGGGCGGCGGCAACGCCCCGTCGCCCCTGCCGGACGGCGACCCGTGGCAGTGCGCCACCCTCAAGGCGCCCCTCGACTGGGACAAGCCCAAGGGCGACACCATCGGGATCGCCCTGATCCGGGCGCAGGCGAGCGGCGACAAGAGCAGACGGATCGGCTCACTCGTGTTCAACTTCGGCGGTCCCGGCAGCTCCGGCGTCACCACACTGCCCGCCTTCGGCGAGGACTACGCGGCCCTGCGCACCCGGTACGACCTGGTGAGCTTCGACCCGCGCGGGGTCGGCCGCAGCGACCCGGTCCTCTGCGAGAACGACCAACATCTCGACGCCTACTTCCAGCAGGACATGACGCCGGACGACGCCACCGAGCGCGCCGAGTTCGTCGACACCACCAAGCAGTTCAACGAGGCCTGCGAGAAGCACTCCAAGAAGGTGCTGCCGCACGTGCGCACCACCGACGCGGCCCGCGACATGGATCTGATGCGCCAGGTCCTCGGCGACGACAAGCTGCACTACTTCGGCATCTCCTACGGCACCGAACTGGGCGGCGTCTACGCCCACCTGTTCCCCCGGAACGTGGGCCGTGCCGTCTTCGACGCGGTCGTCGACCCGACGCAGACGCCGGAACAGGGCTCGCTGGGGCAGGCCAGGGGCTTCCAGCGCGCGCTCGACAACTACGCCGAGGACTGCACTTCGAAGATTGAGGACTGCCCGGTCGGCGACACCCCGCAGGACGTGAAGGACCGTATCGCCCGGCTGCTCCAGGACCTCGACAGCAAGCCCATCCCGGGCGTCTTCCCCCGTGAGCTGACCCAGACCGCCGCCACGAGCGGCATCGCCCAGGCGCTCTACTCCAAGGAGTTCTGGCAGTACCTCACCGAGGGCCTTGAACAGGCCTACGACGGGGACGGCAGGATCCTGATGCTGCTGTCCGACTCACTGAACGGGCGCAGAGAGAACGGCGAGTACAGCAACATCACCGCCGCCGGCGTCTCCATCAGCTGCGCCGACGACAAGCCTCGCTACGACACCGGCTACGTGCAGGAGAAACAGCCCGAGTTCCGGGCCGTCTCGGCGTTGTTCGGCGATTACCTCGCCTGGGGGCTCATCAGCTGCACCGACTGGCCCGTGCCGGGCGCCGCCGACCACCCGGACGTCAGCGCTCCCGGATCGGCGCCGATCCTCGTCGTGGGCAACACCGGGGACCCGGCCACACCGTACGAGGGCGCGAGGAAGATGGTCGACGCCCTAGGCCCGGGCGTCGGGGTCGAGCTGACGTACGAGGGGCAAGGGCACGGCGCGTACGAAAGCAAGAACAAGTGCGTGCAGGGCGCGGTGAACGGCTATCTGCTGGACGGGAAGGTGCCGGCCGCCGGGACCGTCTGCTCCTAGCGAGACGCCTGTTGCCGGGGAAGAGTGCAGGTCAAAGGGTTATCCACAGGCTTCGGCAGGTGCGGCGCGGCCCGCCTACTATGGCCTGACCACCGTCTGCGACCGGAGTGCGGACGGCTTGCGAGGGGGAATGGCATGGGTCGTTTCGTCCGGTGGACGGCGTTGGGCGCCGCCGCCGCATTGCTGGTGACGGGCTGTAGCGGCGGCTCGTCGTCCGACGGCAAGAACGGCAAGGGGAGGAAGGGCAAGGGCAGCGACCGCCCTTCTGCCTCCGCGCCGTCGTCGGGCACCGGAACCAAGGCCCTGCCCTCGTCCCTGACCTCACAGAAGCTCGACTGGGGTCGATGCCGGGCGACCGACGACTCCCCCGCGCCAGGCAGTGAATGGCAGTGCGCGAAGCTGAAGGTGCCGCTGGACTGGGCGAAGCCGGACGGCACGACGATCGAACTCGCGCTGATCCGCACCAAGGCCAGCGGCAAGGACCGCATCGGCTCGCTGCTGTTCAACTTCGGTGGCCCCGGCGGCTCCGGCGTGTCCTCGATGCCGTCGTACGCGTCGACGGTCTCGCAGTTGCGCGAGCGGTACGACCTGGTCAGCTGGGACCCGCGGGGCGTCGGTGCCTCGGGCGGGGTCCGCTGCCGCAGCGACAAGGAGATCCAGGCGGCCGAGGAGAAGATCGACGCCACCCCGGACACCACGGCCGAGGAACGGGCGTACTTCCAGGACGCCGACGACTTCGGCAAGGGCTGCCAGAAGGACGCCGGGGACCGGCTGGCCCACGTGTCGACCACCGACACCGCGCGCGACATGGACCTGATGCGCCAGGTCCTCGGCGACCGCGAGATGCACTACTTCGGCATCTCCTACGGCACCGAACTCGGCGGCGTATACGCCCATCTGTTCCCCCGGAACGTGGGGCGGGTGATCCTGGACGCTGTGGTCGACCCGAGCGCCGATACCGTCGGCCACGCCGAGAACCAGGCGAGGGGCTTCCAGCGCGCCCTGGACGACTACCTGAAGTCCACCGGCCAGGACCCGCGGCAGGGCTCACAGAAGATCGCCGACCTGCTGAAGCGCATCGACGCCAAGCCGCTGGCGACGTCGTCGGGCCGGAAGCTGACGCAGACCCTCGCGGTCACCGGCATCGTCCTTCCTCTGTACAGCGAGGCCGGCTGGCCCAGCCTGACCAGCGCACTGAAGGCGGCGGAACAAGGGGACGGCTCCGGGCTGCTGACCCTGGCCGACGGCTACAACGAGCGCGAGGCCTCGGGCCACTACGGCACGACGACCCACTCTCAGCGGGTCATATCGTGCCTGGACGACAAGCAGCGGCCCACCTTGGAGGAGACGAAGAAGCGGCTCCCCGAGTTCGAGAGGATCTCCCCCGTCTTCGGGGACTTCCTGGCCTGGGACACGGCCGGCTGGTGCCACGACTGGCCGGTGCCCGGTCAGTACGACTCCCCGGAGGTGAGCGCCCCGGGTGCGGCCCCGATCCTGGTCGTCGGCAACACCGGCGACCCGGCGACCCCCTACGAGGGCGCCCGCAGGATGGCGGACGAGCTGGGCAAGAACGTCGGCATCGTCCTCACCTGGAAGGGCGAGGGACATGGCGCGTACGGCAGTGGCAGCGACTGCGTCGACTCCACCGTGAACTCCTACCTCCTCGAGGGCACGGTCCCGAAGGACGGCAAGGTCTGCTCATGACCTCGGCGGGGGCTTCGAGCACCCGAGGTGCGCGAAGCCCCCGCCGAGGGGAGAGCGAAACGAGCCGCGGCTCAGTACACCGGCAAGTCAGGCGGCGTAGGGACTGAACTGGGTCTTTCTCTAGCCTCCCGCCTCCTGGGCCGTCTTGGGGCCGTCATCGGTGTCCGGGCCGTCCGCAAGGCACGGTCCACCGCCTCCCTGGTCCGCTTCTCGCTGCTGGGCATCAGGTGCATGTATGTGCGTAGCGTGAAGCCCGGATCGTGGTGCCCCAGGTACTCGGACAGAGCCTTGATGCTCTCCCCCGCGTCAAGGCCCGCGCACGGCGCGGGCGCGCGCCGCCTCTGCGGCGCGGCCTGCCTCCTGTCTGCGCCCCGGCTGGCCGCGCCCGGCGGCGCGCTGGCGAGCTGCGGGCATGAAGTGGGAGACACCCTCTGTGGCTGGGGCGGTCGACTCCGCGGCTTTAGGCAGCCACTTTGGGGCGAGCCTCTAAGATCATGGCCCCAACGTCGTGCTTTAACAGGCAGGTCCACAGACTGCCCGACTCGCCGGAAGCTTACGGGGCCATGATCACTCGCCCCAAAGCAGCTCCGTAAGTTGTTCGGTGACCCGGGAGGGCCGGATGTGGCTTCAAAGCAGCTTGCCGACCGTGGCTTGGCTGGAGTGGCCGTCCGGTCCTTCGGGGCGCCTGGCCGCTGATTGAGATCTGCGCATGATCGCTGTTTACGGAGCTGACGGCGGGTGTTCCTCGGGCCGAACGGCATGCTGCCTGAACCGAGGAGACGCACACATGGCCGAGCAGCTGACCCAGCTATGGGTCGGAATCGACGCCGGTAAAGCCCATCAATGGCTTGCCGCGGTCGACGAAACCGGGGCAACGATCTGGAGCAAGAAGGTTGCCAACGACGAGAGCGCGATTCTGACCGCCGTCGGCGAGATCCTCGCCCTTTCCGAAACAGTGCACTGGGCCGTTGACATCGCCGGTACCGCGTCCGCACTGTTGCTGGCCTTACTCGCGGCCCACGGCCAACAGGCCTTCTACGTTCCCGGCCGGACGGTCAACCGGATGTCGGGGTCCTACCCGGTGAAGCCAAGACCGACGCCCGGGATGCCTACGTGATCGCAGACACGGCCCGGCTGCGGCGGGACTTCACCTTCATCACAGTCCCCGCCCAGCTGGCAGCCGATCTGGCTCTGTTGACCGCCCACCGCACCGATCTGATCGCCGACCGCGTCCGCATGCTCAACCGGCTCCGCGACGTGCTCACCGGGATCTTCCCTGCTCTGGAACGGGCCTTCGACTACGCCGATCACAAAGGCGCGCTCATCCTGCTCACCCGGCATCAGACCCCGGCAGCCATACGGCGTCACGGCCAAGCCCGCCTCACCGCTTGGCTCAGGGGATGCAACGTCCGCAACCCCGACGCAGTCGCCGCCACCGCCCTGCAGGTCGCCGGGACTCAGCACGTCACGCTGCCCGGCCAGGATGTCGCGGCCGGCATTGCCACGGACATCGCCGCGCAGATCCTCGCCCTGGACGACCGGCTCAAGCACATCGACCAGCAGATCCGGCAGACCTTCCGCACCCACCCCCAAGCCCACATCATCGAGTCCCTGCCGGGCATGGGCCCCATCCTGGGAGCCGAGTTCATCGTCGCAGCCGGTGACCTGAGCACCTGCGCAGACGCAGGCCACCTCGCCTCCGCCGCCGGCCTCGTGCCCGTTCCACGCCGACTCGGGACGCCGCACCGGCAACCTTCACCGCCCCAAGCGCTACAGCCGACGCCTCCGCCGCGTCTTCTATCTCTTCGCCCAGACCAGCATCATCCGCGAAGGCCCCAACCGCGATTACTACGTGAAGAAGCGGGCCGAGCGCTGCAAGCATGTCCAGGCCGTCATCGCCCTCGCTCGCCGACGTGCCGATGTCCTGTGGGCGCTCTTGCGTGACGACAGGCCTTTCACCCTCCATCCACCCGCCGCCCCAGCCGCCTAAACGGACCAGCGCGCCCCGCCTACCTGGCGATAGCCTGCGGGCCAAACCAGAGAGGCGGACCCCAGTGGGCTTCGACGCAGAACGATCAGCGCGCATCGCTGCCATGCAGGAAACCGCCCGGCCCGTCTGGGAGGCAACCGGCGACACGGACGCACTCCAGCAGTTCCTCAAGGACAACGGGTGTCACGGAGTGGAAGCCGTGTTCGTGACCATGGGCCTGCTGCACTGCGATCTTGCCGAAGCCCAACGAGCCTTCTTCAACGCCCCGTGCCGCGACGCCGAACGCCGCTTCCACAACCACGCCATGGACCTGCTCGAAGAGGCCGCCGACCACGACGCCTGACAGTGCCAGCGGCCCAGCAAAGGCCTTGACTCGGCCATTGAGACTCCGCCGACCTACGCATCAACCTGCACATGTAACGCAGACAGGAATCAAAGGGGCAGACAGGAATCAAAGGGAGTGCTTACTTTGCATCCATATGTTCCCTGATTAGCTTAATATCCCGCTTGTCCTTTTCTCGATTCGAGCGTGTTTTCCACTCCAGGACCCGAGAAAGCGGACAAAAAGGGATATCATCCACCAGCTCGGCCGAATTGATCAATTCGTCAGCATCTTGCGCCCCCGGCAACCACCGGTCGAAGATCTCGATGTCGCCGCCGAACAGCACCACCATCAGACCATGGCCTGACGGAGGTACCGTGGCGTCGGCCATGGTCAATGCGATTTTCCAGGCGTCCTCTCGTGCCACGATGTCGAGATCACTCACGTCCTGCCTGAGGCCATGAGCAAGCAATGGGCCGCTTCCGGCCACCACATAGTCACCGATGGGCAGATGCAGGGTGAGCAGCTCGCGGATGAATGAGTGCTGCCGGAGTCCCAAAGAACCTCCTAGAGGACAGGCAGCCCCACTGCCGCGCGTGCAGCCACACTCATGGCCAATGCTGCGATGACACTTGCCAGCGTACCGATGAGGAAGTACTTGGATGCATGATTGACGTGATCGACTGGGGCGCGCGCCAACGCTTTGGCCGCCAACACCAGGGCGGCAGCCTCGGGCTGACCAGCGGCAAGGAAGGCGAACAGCAGCCCACGCTCGATGAGGCCGATACCCCGACCACCGCTACGGATCAACGCTAGGGCGGCATCCCTATTCGACCCGTTAGGCAGCCTGTAGACCTCTTCGACCACGGGGTCGGTTGCCGCCTTGACTAAGGCTCCTCCACCGAAGACTGCAATGAGCAGGGCGGAGAGCATCACGGCCAGCGTGTCATTTCGTAGCAGCTGCTCGACGAACTTCGAGGCTGTAGCCCCCGCCGTCCATATGCCGGCTAGCACCGCGAGCATCACCGTCACGGCGCCTAGCCGTTTGGTGATACTAACTCCCGTGATCAGTGGAGTCGTGATCGAGAACCCGAGAGATGGCGTCGATGGGGATCGGTAAAGCAGGATGCAGCCCAGTACGAGCAGTGTTGCTGTTGCTAACGCACTCCAAGACCTAAGGTCGTCGATATATGGCGCAATGGCGCAGGTGCCGTACACGAGCGTGAGCAAGACCGTTAGCCCAGGTCGAGCCGTGAACCACTTACGCTCCCAGGACAGGACCAACGGTGCTGTCAGGCCGAAGAAGACCCGCGCTGCTTCCAAGGTTCCCCCAACTTGCCTGGACACAGGGCGCTTTCGCGCGATCCTAGCTGACACCAGGCGCGGGGCTGGTGGAGTGGTTGCGAGCCGGAGCTGTCCCGGCCTGAAGGAGAACCCTTGAGTGTCTAACTGACTGACAACCGCAGCGGACGACGGCGGACAAGGACGCGCACCTACGCCCTATCACCGCAGTTGAGAGGTGCAGTGCCTCAAGGCCAGACGCCCGTCCAAGTTGCTTCGGGACGAAGAAGTCAGAGGAGCGGTGCTGTAGCGGGTAGGTTGTCCGTGGTCGTTCAGGGGCGCTGTGTGACGCGGGGGCAAGCACGTGGACGAAGAAGAGATCAAGCGCGCGGTGGCGCGGGGCATGCGCGACTACGAGAGGTCTCGGCCGAAGCCCAAGGGGATCATCGCTGAGACGGAGAGTGCCGTAGGCGGCTGCGTGGCGATGTTCCTGCTCGCTCTGGTGATTCTGGGTGTCGTCGCCGCCTGCAATAGGTGACGTCCGGGCCGTGCGAGGCACCCGACGCCAACCAACAACGACAGAAGCCCACGACATCTGAGCTGGTCAGAGCCATGGGCTTCTTCAGTCCCGCTGGTCAGCGGAAAGGCCGATTAGTACACCGGCTTGTCGGGTTCGATCTGGTTGACCCAGCCGATCACGCCGCCGCCGACGTGGACGGCGTCGGAGAAGCCCGCGGACTTCAGGACGGCGAGGACTTCCGCACTGCGGACGCCCGTCTTGCAGTGCAGGACGATCTTCTTGTCCTGGGGCAGGCTCTCCAGGGCGGTGCCCATGAGGAACTCGTTCTTCGGGATCAGCCTGGCGCCCGGGATCGAGACGATCTCGTACTCGTTGACCTCGCGGACATCGATGATGTCGATGTTCTCGCCGTCGTCGATCCACTCCTTGAGCTGCTTCGGAGTGATCGTCGAGCCGGCGGCCGCCTCCTGGGCCTCCTCGGAGACGACGCCGCAGAAGGCCTCGTAGTCGATGAGCTCGGTGACGGTCGGGTTCTCGCCGCAGACCGCGCAGTTCGGGTCCTTGCGGACCTTGACCTGGCGGTATTGCATCTCCAGGGCGTCGTAGATCATCAGGCGGCCGACGAGCGGCTCGCCGATGCCCGCGAGGAGCTTGATGGCCTCGTTGACCTGGATGGAGCCGATGGACGCGCACAGCACGCCCAGGACGCCGCCCTCGGCGCAGGAGGGGACCATGCCGGGGGGCGGGGGCTCCGGGTAGAGGCAGCGGTAGCAGGGGCCGTGCTCGGACCAGAAGACGGAGGCCTGGCCGTCGAAGCGGTAGATCGAGCCCCATACGTACGGCTTGTTCAGCAGCACGCAGGCGTCGTTGACCAGGTAGCGGGTCGCGAAGTTGTCCGTGCCGTCGACGATCAGGTCGTACTGGCTGAAGATGTCCATCACGTTGTCGGCCTCGAGCCGCTCCTCGTGAAGGACCACGTTCACGTACGGGTTGATGCCCAGGACGGAGTCGCGCGCGGACTCGGCCTTGGAGCGGCCGATGTCGGACTGGCTGTGGATGATCTGGCGCTGCAGGTTCGACTCGTCGACCTCGTCGAACTCCACGATGCCGAGCGTGCCGACGCCCGCCGCCGCCAGGTACAGCAGCGCCGGCGAGCCCAGGCCGCCGGCACCCACACACAGCACCTTGGCGTTCTTCAGCCGCTTCTGCCCGTCCATCCCGACGTCGGGGATGATCAGGTGGCGGGAGTACCTGCGGACCTCGTCTACGGTGAGCTCGGAGGCGGGCTCGACCAGGGGTGGCAACGACACGGGGACTCCGTTGGTCGGTCAATCACTACAGTTGTTCTCTCCGTAACACTGCCATGGCCTTCTTCATTCCGAGACACCCGTTCCGATACGCGAGACGATGTCGTCCCAGTAGCCGGGCATGGTCTCCCAGGGGTCGCTGAGGCCGTCGCGGTCCGTGCGGTCGGTGAAGTAGATCGTCGCCGCGCCCTGCCAGCGGGCGACGCGCAGCGCCTCGTCGAGGTGGGCGCGGGGCACGCCGTGGACGAAATGGCAGAAGCGGTCGGGCGGGTAGTCGGCGGTCCATTCGGCCACCTGGGACCAGCGGTAGTCGCTCCAGGGGCCGGAGAAGGTCACCAGCTGGTCGGCGTTCTCGGCGTAGCCAGGGTAGGGGTGGATGCCGTGCCCGAGGACGACGTGGGCACCGTCGCGGAGGGTGCGCAGTGTGGTGACCGTGCGGCGGATCTCGGGGAGGGCCGCGCGTTCGCCGGGGCAGCGGTCCAGGAGGAAGCCGTCGACCTGGTACCAGTCGAGGTAGCGCTGCGCGTCGGAGACCACTTCGGCGAAGGCGCGGGCTCCGTGGGCGATGTCGAGGTGGCCGAGGACGCGGACGCCCGCGTTGCGCAGCCGCCCCGCCGCCTCCAGACAGTGCGGGTCGGGGCGGACGCCCGGGCCGTCGGCCACGTTCAGGACCACCCAGTGCAAAGGGGTGCCGGGGCGGGTGAGCTCGCCCCACTCGGCCCGGGCGACGAGGGGGTGCGCGAAGCCGGGGACGCCGAAGCGGAAGCAGACGTCGGTGCTCGCGCTGTCCGTCGCCGAGCTGGTCAGATACGACATGCCGCCTCCATCCAGATGTCGGCGAGGGACTCCTCCAGGTTGATCCGGGGGCGCCAGCCGAGCCGGTCGCGTGCGGTGCGCACGTCGGCCTGCTGCCAACTGCCGCAACCGTCGGGATACGGATACGCGACGGGGGCCGCGTGGTCGGACTCGGAGCGCGGGTGCCCGATGGTGGACCGCAGGGGGCCGTGGTGCCCGTCGAGTTCGTGGAGGGCGCCGCCGTACCCGGCGACGCGGGCGAGGATCGCGGCGGCGTCGCGCAGGCGCACGGCGCGTCCCGAGCCGATGTTGATGACGCCCTGCGCGGCGGAGAGCGAGGCCGCGTGCACGGCGCGGGCGACGTCGCGTACGTCGACGAAGTCGCGCTGGGCGCCGAGCCCGCCGAGCTTGAGCTCACCGTCGCCGGACTGCATGGCGCGGCGCATGGCCTCGGCGAGGCGGCCGAGCGGGGAGCCGGCGGGGGTGCCGGGTCCGGCGGGTGAGAAGACGCGCAGCACCACCGCGTCCAGACCGGAGCCCAGGACGAGTTCGGTCGCGGCGAGTTTGCTGACGCCGTACGGGCCTCCCGGGCGGGGGACGGCGTCCTCGGCGGTGGAGGAGCCGGGCTGGCTCGGGCCGTACTCGGCGCCGCAGCCGATCTGCACCAGGCGGGCCCCGCAGCCGCTGCGGCGCAGAGCCTCGCAGACGGTGGCGACGGCGACGGTGTTGTGCCGGGTCAGTTCGCGGGCGCCGCCGCGGGTGGCGCCCGCGCAGTTGACGACGACACCGGGGTGGACGGCGTCGAAGAAGCGGGTGAGCGCGCCGGGGCTGCCGGACGCGAGGTCGAAACGGACGTCGGCGTCGTCACCGCGACCGAGCGCGGTGAGCTGGACGGCCGGGTCGGCGAGCAGGCGGTCGGCCACGAAGCGGCCGAGGTAGCCGTTGGCTCCGATCAGCAGGACCCTCATCGTGCGGCTCCCGGGGTGTGAGCGGCTCCCGGGGTCTGCGCTCCGGCGGCTGCGGTGGCGCCGGGTCGGGAGGTGGTCATCTGGCGGTCTCCTTATGGGTGGCAGGGGTGTCAGTGGTGTCGGGCGACGGCTCGGGAGCCGGTCTTCGGGTCACCATGGGTGGTCCGCGTGAGCGTGGGCCGAGGCCCTGGTCAGGGTGCGGGCGGCGTGGGTCAGAAGGATGAGGGCGGCCGCTCCGCATGCGAGGGCCGGGACACCGACAGGGCCCCAGACCTCCACGAGGGTCTCGACGGGAACGGCCAGGGCGGCGCAGCCGGGCAGGCGGCTCGTGAAGACCGTGGCGAGGGCGGCCGCCTCGGCCGTGACGGCGGCGGCCAGGACGACCGCCGGGGCATGGGTGCGGCCATGCACGGCGAGAAGGCGGGCGAGCAGGAGGAGGGCGCCCAGGGTGAGGACCGACGCGTAGGAGGCGGGCTCGTCAAGGACCGCCGCGCACAGCGCGAGCAGGGTTGTCAGCGCGCCGAGGTACAGGGCGAACGTGCCGAAGAGCAGCGGTCGTACGGAGGTGGCGAACTCCTCCAGGCCGCGGCTGGCGGCCAGTTTGCGTCGCACGCGCACGCTGAACAGGTGGGTCGTCCAGGCCGCGGGTGCACAGGCGAGGGTGAGGGCGGCCAAGGGGGTGGTGGCGAGTGGCCACGGGCCGTCCGGCGCTCCTGTGGGCAGGCCGTCGGGGCCTCCGGCGAGGGCGGCGCGGAGCAGACCGTCGCCGAGGGTGGCGTAGGCGAGGAGCCAGCAGGTCCAGATGCTGGAGACGTGCCGCCGTGGGTGCGTGCCCTGTCGGGGGCCCAGAGGTCCACGGCGGAGGGCCGCGCGCAGTCCCAGGGCGACGGCGAGGATGCCGGCGGCGGCGACGATCAGACGTGGCTGCCCCTGGGTGAGGCGTACGCCGGCGATCGTCGCGGCGCAGAGCGCGCCGGGGAGGAGGGTGAGCAGGGCTCGGTCGACGCGGGGTCTGGTGGCGGCGGGTGACGTGGGGCGCGGGGGTGTCGCGCCGTCCCGGGGCACACGGGCGTACATCTCCTCCGCGAGCGAGAAGACGTCCCGGTGGCGGAATCGGGCCGCGGTCCTGTCGGTGATGCCGTGGGCCTCGAGGCCGGCGGCGATCTCCAGGGGGTCCACCGCCCGTTCGCACAGCTCGCGGTGCCGGTGCACCAGGACCTTGACGGGATCGACGGCACCACGACGGGACGAGCCAGCGTCCGGCTTGCGAACGGGAGGCACGTCGTCGGCCCCCGGCTTACGAGCGAGAGGCACATCGTCGGCCCCCGGCTTACGAGCGAGAGGCACATCGTCGGCCCCCGGCTTACGAGCGAGAGGCACATCGTCGGCCCCCGGCTTACGAGCGGGA
>NZ_JBWKCC010000002.1:221849-249356 GCF_056436655.1 Streptomyces sp. NPDC043427
GGAGGCACATCGTCGGCCCCCGGCTTACGAGCGGGAGGCACATCGTCGGCCCCCGGCTTACGAGCGGGAGGCACATCGTCGGCCCCCGGCTTACGAGCGAGGGGCGCGTCCTCCGTATCCGGCTTGCCCGCCTCGGCCTCCTCCGGCTCGCCGAGGGAGATCACCCCGCCAAGGTCCGGCGCGCGAACGGACATCGCCTCCCCGTCGCTCGGCACGCCGCGAGCAGCGCTCGCCTCTCTGGTCTCCGACGCAACCACCCCCTCCGCCGCCGCGTCCCACGCCCCAGTACGCGCGGGCACCCCGGCACGGCTCAGTCGCTCGTCCCCATTCATCGCGCCGCCCCCGTTCATCGCGCCGCCTCCACCACGGAGCCACCGGCCGTGGCTCTGGCCGGTGGCTCCACCGTCCGGTCCGGCCGGCTGCCGGCGGCGACGTGCGAGGCAGGGTCGACCTCGGCCCAGTGGCCGGGCAGGTGGGCCTCGGCGGGGACGGCGAACGGCTGAGGATCGCCGGTGTCGTCGCGGACGAGGCGGTTGACCGGGCAGCGGGAGACGATCTCCAGGTAAATGCCGTGAAATGCCTCGACGTTCTGCTCGACGGTGAACAGTTCGAGCGCGCGGGCGCGGGCCGCGGCGCCCAGGCGTGCACGGCGCTCGGGATCGCGCAACAACGCCACGCACGCCTCGGCGAGCGCCCGCGGATTGCGCGGCGGCACGACCAACCCGGTGCCGCCGATGACCTCCACGACCGCGCCGACGTCCGTCGACACCGTGGCCCGGCCGCAGAACATCGCCTCGACCAGGCCGATCGGGAAGCCCTCGACGACGCTGGAGAGGACGATCACCGCACCGGACGCGTACGTCTCAGCGAGCGTCGGAGCCTCCGGGCCACCGACCTCCTCGAAGGACACCGGGTTGTCGCCGACGGCGTGCGGGCCCGCCGCCTCGTCGGGGAAGAGCTGCGCGGCCAGCGCCTTGCAGTGCCCGAGGTAGGCCGCGCCCTCGGCTCCGGCGGGAGCGCCGACGATCCGCAGCCGCGCCTTCGGCTCCTCCTTGCGGACCTCTCCGAAGGCGTGCAGCAGCGACACCAGGTCCTTGGCGGGCTCCACCCGACCGATCCAGACCAACGTGTGCGGGTCGGCGGTGTCAGGAGACTCGCCGACCTCCGCGAAGCGGGAGGCGTCCATGCCCGGGTGGACGGTGCGCAGCTTCGCGCGGTCGGCGCCGCAGCGTTCCTGCCAGCGACGGGCGTGCGCGTTGCCGGGGGTGACGCACGCCGCCTTCCCGTACACCTCCGCGGCGAGCCTGCCGTGGAAGGCGGCGACCAGGGCACGTACGGCGGGAGCGGACTCATGAGACGGACCGGCGGTGGACGCGAGGTAGTGCGACCGCAACCGCACCCCGTACTCGGTCACCAGCAGGGGCACGCCCGAGAAATGCCGGGCGAGCAGCCCCGGCAGCGCCGCCGCACCGCCGGACGCGGCATGGCAGAGGTCGACCGCGCCGAGACCGTCGTCCTCGTACCAGTCGAGCGACAGGGGGCGCAGGGCCCGTTCGAGGTGCCCCGCGACGGTGAGCAACTCGGGTACGCGCGCCTCGCGTGCCGTGCGCAGTGCGCCGGGCGCACGGCAGGCGCGTTCCAGGATGCGCACAGCGCCTTCGGACCGGAGTGCGCCCACCAGCCCGCCCTCCTCGCGGGCGAGCTCGGCAAGGCCGTACAGCGCGTTGCCGAAACGGTCCGCCTCGGCACCCGACGAATCGGCGGAGGAGTCCGACGCGCCCCCCTGGCACAGCGCGGCCGCCAACTCGCCGTAGGACTCCTCGAACCTGCGGCGCGCACGGCGCCCGTGCACCACCCCGTCGTCCTCGGCCGCCCAGAGGGGCGCGGTGCGCACGCGGTCCACGTGGGGAGGCAGCGACACCCAGCCCTCGTCCTCCTGACGCTCGCTGCCGCTGAGCGCGTAGATGTCGAACTCGTGCTGCGCGAGCCCGCGCACGAGCCGGTCGCACCAGAGCCCGGCGTCACCGCTCACATACGGATAGCCACCCTCCGTAAGCAGTCCGATGCGCACGAGTGCACCCCCGATCTCCCGTTAGGGGAGCCGCCGTTGACCCGGCGGCTCGCAGCGGGAAGAACGTATGCGGACAAGGCGGTGGCGCGACGGACGGTTGTCCATCGCACCACCAAAAGGGGTGAACGGTCGTAACTTTCCCGTGCAGGTAGCGTTCCGTCGCGCTAGGAGATCAACTGCACACGAAACGTCACGTCATCTCCTCGAGGGGTGCTCTCACGGCACACGCGGCTGAGCACGAGACCTGGCAACGGGACCCACTCCCACGTCAACCCCCGGGAACGGTCGAGCGAGGAGACGGGTTCGACCGTCTGCGCGGCCGGGTTCACCCGCGACTGCGTACGGGCCGCGAAGCGGACCTTCCCCTAGCCGTCGTCAACTCCCGGGGAAGGCCCAGGCGTTGGGCCTGCAGTGGATTCCGTTGTGGTCGAGGAACTTCGTCTGCTGCTGCATGACCGGCGCGAGCTCGCCGTCCTTGTCGCAGGTCACATGGCCGTAGCCGAGCCGGTGGCCGACCTCGTGATTGATCAGCATCTGCCGGTAGGCATAGATCTGGTCACCGTAGGTCTTCGACCCCTGCGCCCAGCGGTAGGCGTTGATCATCACGCGTTCAGTGGAGGCCGAGTCGCACGAGACGTTGTCCTCGGTGGTGTCGAGGCCGGACTTGGCGCACCAGTCGGCGGTCGTGCCGGGACTGGCCAGAGTGATCACGAAGTCGGGCTTGCCGGTGTAGATCCGCTCGAAGGTGCGGGCGCCGTTGTGGGCCCAGCTCCGGTTGTCGTTCAGCGTCTTCTGCACGGCCTGCGCGAAGAGTGCGCCGTCGAGCCCGAGTCCCTGCTCCACGTCCACGCGGTAGGTGTACTTCTGCCCCTTGCCGGGCGCCCTGTCGGCACCGGGGATCGCGTCGAACTTCCCCGAGCCCTTCAGCTTGGCGCCGAGCGGGTACTTGGTCCCCATCTTCTGCTCGTACGTCAGCGGGACCACGCCGGGAGCCGCGGACGGGCTCGCCTGCCCGTCGACGCCGGCCGCGGAGTCACGGGCATCCCTGACCTGGTCGGTGGTGGCCTGCGACCGGGCCTCGTCGCCGTCGCCGCCCTGCGCGACCTGTCCGGCCACGACGACGGCCAGCACGGTCGTGACGGCGGCGGCCGCGATACCGGTGAACGTACGCCCCTTGGTGCCCTTGGCCGGCGCGCGCTCACCGCTCGGCGGCGCGTCGGCGCCGCCGCTGCGGTCACCGGCCCGGACGGCCGCGTCCCAGTCGGTGGCGGAGGCGGAGGCGTACGGATCCGAGGCGAGCGCGGAGGTCTGGCCCACGGTCCTCTCGCGCGACCCGAAGACGTCGTCACCCTGCCCGAAGGCGTCGAGGTACTCCTGCCGCGGCCCCGGCGCCCGCCGCTGACGGGGTATCACGGGCCGCGTGTCCCCGGAACGCCCCCTCGTCTCGCCGCCCCGGCCGCCCCCGGGCTCACGCTGCTCGGGGTGCCCGCCGCGGACGTGCGGGACATCCTGTGCGGGGGTGCCGTCGGGGAGCCTCGGGACGCCGTGCGCGGGCGTGCCGTCGGGGAGCCTCGGGACGCCGTGCGCGGGCGTGCCGTCCGGCCGCCGCGGCCCGCCGTACCCCGTCGTCCCGCCCGCGGGAGGCGTCTGCCGCCCTGAGGCGGGCCTCGGTGTTCGATCCCGGCCGGCCATGTCCGATGCGTCACCCTTGGAGCCGCTCTTCGGAGCGGGCCCCCGTCGACTGTGGCGTCCCACGCCGCCCCTCAGCTCCCCGCGCTCGTGCCGGTGGACGCCTCGGCCGCCGCGCGGGAGCCGTTCCCGTGCGGGGCACAGGCCCCGTCGGACGTCCCGGTGAGCAGTTCACGGAACGCCGTCGCCACCGTATCGGGGTACTCCATCATCGCGACGTGACCCGCGTTCGGCAAAGTGAGGAGGCGGGAGTCGCGGAAAGCGCGGGCGGCCTTCTGGGCCATGCGGAAGCCGACGAGTTGGTCCCTGCCGCCGTAGATGAGGAGCGTCGGGGCGAGGACCCGTTCGGCCTGGCGCCACAGCCCCTGCTGGCCGCCCAGGGTGTACGCGTTGACGAGCCCGCGCGCGGAGCGCGTCATCGCGTCCCAGAAGTACGGCAGTTGCAACCGCCGCTCCAGTTCCTCGACCGCGTGGCCGAACGCCTCCGCCGACACCCGCCCGGGGTCCCCGTAGCACAGCGCCATGACCCCGCGGACCCGCTGTTCGGCCGTCCACTCCTTGGTGATGCGGGTGAACAGCGCGGCCACGCCGGGCACTCCGAGCAGTCCGGTGGGCACCGCGGTGCGCTGCACGCGCAGCTCCGGCAGCGCGGGCGAGACGAGCGTGAGCGTCCGGACGAGGTCGGGCCGGACGGCGGCGACGCGCGTGGTGACCGCGCCGCCGAGGGAGTTGCCGAAGAGGTGGACGGGGCCGCGTCCGGCGGCGTCGAGGTAGCGGATGACCGCGCGCGCGTGACCGGTGATCGAGTAGTTGCCGTCGTCCGGGGGTGGGGAGTCACCGAACCCCGGCAGGTCGACCGCCTCACCGTCGACGACCTCGTCGAGCTGCTCCATCAGCGCCGACCAGTTCTGCGAGGAACCGCCGAGGCCGTGGACGTAGAGCGCGGGGGGCAGTCCCTCGCGCGCGGGAGGCCTCGACCGCACCGAGAGCGTGACCCCGGGCAGTCCGACGGACCTGAGTCGTTCGCCCTCTGCGACCCTGACGGGCGACACCTTCGGAAGGACGGTGGCCGGTACGGGCGGCAGTTCGGTCGAAGACATGCGGCAATGTTACGAGACGATCACGCAGTGGTTCATGTGTTCGCCGTCACAGATGGCGTGGACATCGCATAGCGTCCACATCGGGTGTCTCCTAGGCTCATACAAAGGGCACCCGCAAGTAGCCCCTGTTTCCTCAGGGACGTTCGTAAGAAGGGAGCCCACCATGGCCGTCGACCCGACCGACCCGGAGACGTTCGAGGAGTTCAAGGACGAGGACGCCCCGGAGTTCGACGTCGAGGCACCGGAGCACGACGCCGCCGAGCAGCACGCGGACGTCACACCGAACCGCGACGACCCCCTCGAGAGCGTGGACCCGGCCCGCGCCAACGAGGCCGACCTCGCGGAGCAGGCGCGCGTCGTCTCCCTCGACGAGGACGACTACCGCTGACGACTGCCGGGACGACCAGCGATGACGACCGCCGATGACGACCGCCGATGACGACCGCCGATGACGACCGTCACCGGAAGGATGACGTCCGGGCGCCGGACGTCAGCCCATAAGGAACGAGGCCCCTTTTTGCCCTGTCCACCCCTGCTTGAAACGCTCTGTACCGCTTTTACCCCCGTCCGGTCCGTGAAATTCTGCACGCACACCGCGCACAGGGCTGTTACCGAAAAGTACGATGGCGGCGCGGCGCAGACCGCATGTGGACGACTTTGGGAGGCGGCGTGACAGCCATCGAGCAGACAGAGGCGGCACGCCCGCGAGGCACGCGCCTGCCGCGCCGTGCCCGGCGGAACCAGTTGCTGGGCGCCGCCCAGGAAGTCTTCGTGGCGCAGGGCTACCACGCGGCGGCGATGGACGACATCGCCGAGCGCGCCGGTGTCAGCAAGCCCGTGCTCTACCAGCACTTCCCCGGCAAGCTCGACCTCTATCTCGCCCTGCTGGACCAGCACTGCGAGTCGCTGATCCAGGCCGTGCGCGGCGCGCTGGCGTCGACAACCGACAACAAGCAGCGCGTGCGGGCGACGATGGACGCGTACTTCGGGTACGTCGAGGACGAAGGCGGCGCGTTCCGGCTGGTCTTCGAGTCGGACCTGACGAACGAGCCCGCGGTGCGCGAGCGCGTCGACAAGGTCACCAACGACTGCGCCGAGGCGATCTGCGACGTCATCGCCGAGGACACCGGACTCTCGCGCGCGGAATCGATGCTGCTCGCCTCCGGTCTGGGCGGTCTCGCGCAGGTCGTGGCCCGTTCCTGGCTGCACAGCGACCGCAGTGTCCCGCGCGACCAGGCGGTGCAGTTGCTGGCGTCCCTGGCCTGGCGCGGTATCGCGGGATTCCCGCTGCACGGCATCGACCAGCACCACTGAGTCGGGCCACCTCGGGAGTTTGTTCCCCTCGGCTGTTCGCTCCTGGCGTTCGGGGGCGGAGGGTGAACGTCCCCTCACCGGGCTAATGTGTGCAGCGTACGGCGCGGTAGTCGCGCACTTCACTGACCGTCGGAGGGACATAGCCGTGGAGGTCAAGATCGGCGTGCAGCACGCGCCCCGCGAGATCGTTCTGGAGAGCGGTCAGAGTGCCGAGGAAGTCGAGCGGGCGGTGTCCGAGGCGCTGGCCGGCAAGTCGGCGCTGCTGAGCCTCGTGGACGAGCACGGCCGCAAGGTCCTGGTCCCGGCGGACCGCCTCGCCTACGTCGAGCTCGGCGAGCCGGCCCCCCGCAAGGTGGGTTTCGGCGCGCTCTAGGCGCATGCGAGAAGAGGGCCCGGCGACTCTCCGTCGCCGGGCCCTCTTTCGTTTGTCCTCTTCCGTTGCCCTCCCGACCTGCCCTCCCCACTCGCCCTCCTTGCTCGCCCTCCACAGATGGAGTACAAGTCGCCCACAGGAGAGGATTGAATTCCGCAGGTCAGGGGTAAGACGGACGACGACCGCAATGCACGGCCGCCCGTGTGGGAGGGACCCCCATGATGTTGTTGGAAGCGCTCGCCTCCGCTGTGCTCGGTCTTGCCCTGGCAGCGGCGGCGGTGCACCGGTTGTCGCACCGTCTGCCCATCCGCTCACTGGTGCTGGCGACCGGCGTCGCGGGGGCCCTCTTCGGCGCCTTCGTCATGCACAGCGCCCTGGACCCCGGCAACTTCCTCGTCATCCTCGCCGGAGCCACGATCGTCTCCACGGCGTCGCTCTCGCTCCTGCTGCGCCCGTCGGGGCGACTCCGCCGGCGCTCGGCGCCGGCGTAGGCACGAGGGCAGACACCAGCGACGCGGCTAAGCAGCGAGTCCCAGCGCCGCCATCCGCTTCGTGTGGGCCTCGGTGATGCGGGAGAACATCTTGCCGACCTCGGCGAGGTCGAAGCCGTCGGCGACGCCGCCCACGAGCATCGTCGACAGCGCGTCCCGGTCGGCGACCACCCGCTGGGACTGCGACAGCGCCTCACCCATCAGCCGCCGCGCCCACAGCGCGAGCCGCCCGCCCACGCGCGGGTCGGCGTCGATCGCGGAACGCACCCGGTCGACGGCGAAGCTGGCGTGCCCGGTGTCGTCGAGCACACCCAGCACCAGGGAGCGGGAGTCGGAGTCCAGCCGGGCGGCGACCTCGCGGTAGAAGTCGCTGGCGATCGAGTCGCCGACGTACGCCTTGACGAGCCCCTCCAGCCAGTCCGAGGGCGCCGTCTGCTTGTGGAAGCCGTCGTACGCGGCGACGAACGGCTCCATCGCCCGCGTCGGCTCCTCCCCGATCTCCGCCAGCCGGTCCCGCAGCCGCTCGAAGTGGTGGAACTCGGCCGACGCCATCTTCGCCAGCTCCGCCTTGTCCTCCAGCGTCGGCGCCAGCTTGGCGTCCTCCGCCAGCCGCTCGAACGCCGCGAGCTCGCCGTACGCGAGCGCGCCGAGCAGGTCCACGACCGCGGCCCGGTACTGCGGATCGGCGGAGGCCGTCGCCCAGTCCTGGGCGGCCACTCCGGTGTGTTCGGCGGGAACGTCAGAGGTGTTGTCAGGCGTCGTCATGAAGCGCACAATAGTCCGCTCGCCAGGCCTCGGAAGTCCCTGGTCAATCAGTGTGACCACGACGACGCGAATCGGTGTGACGACGACTACGTGACCGAATCGGCCATCGCATATGCGCGATTCCGAGGTATGGTGGTAATGCGCCTGCCGAGTATTCGACGGGCCGCAGGTATGAGGATGCCCGGTCGGTGGCCCGATCGGCTCCGACCCGACAGCCCTCCCTGACCGTACGGCACAGTGCGTACGACGATCGGAGGGGCACCCCTCAGCGGTACGAGCGCTAGAGCGTCGGCGTGGTCCCGTGCCCTTACGGCCCGACCGTAATGGCAGCCGACGTCCCCGGCACGGTCCTGACAAGAACCCCACGCTCGCCTCGCGCCGCCCACACAGAAGAGGCAGCACCCTGACTACGACGTTCCGACAGCTCGGGATCCTTCCCGAGACCGCCGAGGCCCTCGAAGCCGTCGGCATCACCACCCCCTTCCCCATCCAGGAGATGACGCTCCCCGTGGCCCTGTCGGGCACGGACGTCATCGGCCAGGCCAAGACCGGCACCGGCAAGACGCTGGGCTTCGGCCTCCCGCTTCTCGAGCGCGTCACCGTCCCCGCCGACGTCGAGGCCGGCCGCGCGCAGCCCGAGGCCCTCACCGACGCCCCGCAGGCGCTCGTCGTCGTTCCCACGCGCGAGCTGTGCACGCAGGTCACCAACGACCTGCTGACCGCGGGCAAGGTACGCAACGTGCGCGTTCTCGCCATCTACGGCGGCCGCGCCTACGAGCCCCAGGTCGAGGCCCTCAAGAAGGGCGTCGACGTCATCGTCGGCACCCCGGGGCGTCTGCTGGACCTCGCGGGTCAGAAGAAGCTCAACCTGAAGCACATCAAGGCGCTCGTCCTCGACGAGGCCGACGAGATGCTCGACCTGGGCTTCCTGCCCGACGTCGAGAAGATCATCAGCATGCTTCCGGTGAAGCGCCAGACGATGCTGTTCTCGGCGACCATGCCGGGCGCGGTCATCGGTCTCGCCCGCCGCTACATGTCGCAGCCCACGCACATCCGCGCCACCGCGCCGGACGACGAGGGCGTGACCGTCGCGAACATCTCGCAACACGTGTACCGCGCGCACAACATGGACAAGCCCGAGATGGTCGCGCGCATCCTGCAGGCCGAGGGCCGCGGGCCCGTGATGGTCTTCTGCCGTACGAAGCGGACGGCGGCGGACCTCGCCGACCAGCTCCAGCAGCGCGGCTTCGCCTCCGGCGCGGTCCACGGCGACCTCGGCCAGGGCGCCCGCGAGCAGGCCCTGCGGGCCTTCCGCAATGGCAAGGTGGACGTGCTCGTCTGCACCGACGTCGCCGCCCGCGGCATCGACGTCGAGGGCGTGACGCACGTCATCAACTACCAGACCCCCGAGGACGAGAAGACGTACCTGCACCGCGTCGGCCGTACGGGCCGTGCGGGCGCCAAGGGCATCGCGGTCACGCTCGTCGACTGGGACGACATCCCGCGCTGGCAGCTGATCAACAAGGCGCTGGAGATCGACTTCAACGACCCGCCGGAGACGTACTCCACCTCCCCGCACTTCTACGAGGAGATGAACATCCCGGCCGGCACGAAGGGCGTCCTGCCGCGTGCCGAGCGCACCCGCGCGGGGCTCGACGCGGAGGTCCTGGAGGACCTGGGCGAGACGGGCGGCCGCGGTGGACGCGGTCGCGGCGGCGAATCCCGTGGCCGGGGCGGCGAATCCCGCGCTCGCGGCGGCGAATCCCGCGGCCGGGGCGGCGAGTCCCGCACCGCCGACGTCGAGCGTCCGGCCCGTACGCCGCGTCGTCGCCGTCGCACGCGCGGTGGCACCCCGCTGGACGCGACGTCGGCCCCGGCCGGCACCGCGACCCCGGAGGGGACCACCGCCGCGAACCCGACCACACCGGAGGGCGTCACCGCACCCCGCACCCCGCGCCGCCGTCGCCGTACGCGCAGCGGGGCCTCGGGCGAGCAGACGCCGGTCGCCGTGGAACAGGCGCCGGTGGCTGTGGAGCCGACGGTCGACGAGGCCGCGGCGGCAGTCGTGGCGACGGCCGAGGGCACGGCCCTCGACGGCGCCGAGACCCCGGCGAAGCCGCGCCGCCGCCGCACCCGCAGGTCCGCGGAGACGGCTACGGATGCGACGACCGCCCCGGCCGAGACGCCGGAGACGCCGACCGCGGTCGCGGAGCCGTCGACGGCAACCCCCGCTGCGGAAACGGCCGTCGACACCGCGGAAGGCACGGAGACCAAGCCGCGCCGCACGCGCAAGACCGCCGCAGCGGCCGAGACCGCCGCAGCGACGCCCGTCGCCGACACCGCCGAGGCCACGGAGGCCAAGCCGCGCCGGACGCGGAAGACCGCCGCCGCTGCCGAAGCCGCCGTCGACACGGCCGAAGGCACGGCAGCCAAGCCGCGCCGCACGCGCAAGACCACGGCTGCCCAGGCCGCCGTGGACACCGCCGAGGCCACCTCGGAGACGGAGACGGCGGAGCCCGCACCGCGCCGCCGTACCCGCAAGGCAGCCGCCACCGCGCCGGCACCGGAGGAGGCCCCCGAGGCCAAGCCGCGCCGCACACGCAAGACCGCCGCCGCTGCCGAGACCGCCGTCGACACGGCCGAAGGCACGGCAGCCAAGCCGCGCCGCACGCGCAAGACCACGGCTGCCCAGGCCGCCGTGGACACCGCCGAGGCCACCTCGGAGACGGAGACGGCGGAGCCCGCACCGCGCCGCCGTACCCGTAAGGTGACCGCCGCTGCGGAGACGGCCGTCGACACCGCCGAAGGTACGGAGGCCAAGCCGCGCCGCCGCACCACCCGCAAGGCCGCCGAACCGGCGACCACACCGGCCGCCGAAATCCCGGCACAGGCCGCAGCGGAACCGGAGGCCAAGCCGCGCCGCACACGCAAGACCGCCGCCGCTGCCGAGACCGCCGTCGACACGGCCGAAGGCACGGCAGCCAAGCCGCGCCGCACGCGCAAGGCGACTGCCACCGTGGAGGCGCCGGAGCAGGCCCCCGAGGCCAAGCCCCGTCGCACCCGTAAGGCAACCACCACTGCGGAAACGGCCGTCGACACCGCCGAAGGTACGGAGGCCAAGCCGCGCCGCCGCACCACCCGCAAGGCCGCCGAACCGGCGACCACACCGGCCGCCGAAATCCCGGCACAGGCCGCAGCGGAACCGGAGGCCAAGCCGCGCCGCACACGCAAGACCGCCGCCGCTGCCGAGACCGCCGTCGACACGGCCGAGGCGAAGCCCAAGGCACGCCGTACCCGCAAGGCGACGGCCGCCACGGAGCCCGCGGAAAGCTGAGCACACCACCCGACGGCCCGGCCCCACTCCGCGTGGGTCCGGGCCGCCGGCCTTCCCTCTGCCCAAGCCCCCACCCCGAGCAATCGCCCCGCGCCCCCGCCCCCTCCGCTAACCTCACCCCGTGACCACCCCCGCCGCCCCCTCCGCCTCCGCCCCGCCCCCCGGCGCACGCGCCTACCGTCTCCGTACCGAGCGCGGTGAGTTCGCTGTCGTCGATGCGCCCGTGGCGCCCGGCGTCGAAGAGAAGGGAGTCGCTCTGCTGCTGCCGGGGTTCACCGGCAGCAAGGAGGACTTCCATCGGATGCATGAGCCGTTGGCGGCGCGCGGATATCGGACCGTCGCTGTGGACGGGCGGGGGCAGCATGAGTCGGACGGGCCGGCGGATGACGAAGCGGCGTACGCGCAGGGTGAGTTGGCGCGGGACGTGCTCGCGCAGGCGGCCGCCCTCGGCACACCCCTGCACCTGGTCGGGCACTCCCTGGGGGGCCAGATCGCCCGCGCGGCCGTGCTCCTCGACCACTCCCCCTTCCTCTCGCTCACCCTCGTCGCGTCCGGCCCCGCCCAGATCTCCGACTCCCAGCAGCAGCGCGTGAAACTGCTGCACGACGCGCTCGCCGTGATGACGATGGCCGAGGTGTGGGAGGCGATCCTGGCCATGGGACCCCCGGAGGAGGTCGGCGGCCCGGCCCGCGGCTACGGCCGTGTGGAACAGCTGCACCAACGCTGGATCAGCCACAAGCCCGCGCAACTCCTCGCCACCGGACGCCAGTTGTGCGTCGAGCCGAACCGTGTCGCCGAACTCGCCGCCGTACCGCTGCCGTTCCACGTCCTGTCCGGCGCCCGCGACGACACCTGGCCGGTGACCGTCCTCGACGACATGGCCGTACGGCTGAGGGCACACCGGACGGTCGTACCGGGTGCCGAGCACTCACCGAACCTGGACCAGCCCCTCCCCACGGCCCGGGCCCTCGCCGACTTCTGGGACAAGGAACGGAGCAACGGCTAGCGCCGGCCTAGGGCCTCTCGTTTGGATCATGCCGGGCTCGCGGTGTCCGGCAGGATCCAACGAAAGACCCTAGTACTGCGTCCGCAGGTGCTCCCAGAACCCGTCCCGCAGCGCCCGCCGCAGATCCGCCTGGCCGCGCAGCGAGTACTGGAGGATGCCCTCCGCCTCGACGAGCAGGTCCTGGTCGACGGAGCCGGGCAGGTACGGATGGCCGGGCAGCAGTTCCACCAGCGCCTCTCTGCCGCGCGCCGACAGCCACTTCGCGGCGATCTGCGCGCCCACGAAGCGCACGTCCTCGCGGGTCGGCCGGGTCGCTCCGGACGTCTCGTAGGCGGGGGCGGTGCGCCGTGACACGTACGGCTTGAAGAAGTCGAGGTCGAAGGTGCGCTGACTGTCGACCTCCCAGAGCAGGGGCTCCGCCTGGTTGCGGCCCTCGGGCGCCTCGATGCCCCAGAGATGCACGCGGGCGCCGTACCCCTGTGCCGCCTCCACCGCCGAGACCAGGTCCTCGTCGCCGCCGAGGAGGGCGGCGTCGCTGATGGCCCGGTGGCGGGCCAGGGACTCCAGGTCGGTCCGGATCAGGGAGTCGACGCCCTTTTGCTGGTTGTTGGCGTTGAGGTTGCCCAGCCGGACCTTCACGTCGGGCAGTTCCGCGATGGACTGCTGCTCCGCCGTGTGGATGCGGCGCCTCGCGCCGTCGTACCAGTAGACCCGCAGCAGCCGGCTGTCGGCGAAGATCGTGCGCGCCCGGTCGATGAGGGCCTCGATCAGTCCCTCGGCGTCCAGGTCGAAGGCCCGTCGGTCCTCGGTTCCGGCGATGAGTCGGCCCGCGGCCGCGTAGAGGTATCCCGCGTCGACGAAGATCGCGTGGGTGGAGGGTGTCTTGGCCACCTCGGCGAGCATGCGCTGAAGCAGCTCGTTCGTGCGGTCGATGCGGGCGGTGAGGGCCGCCTGGTCGTCGTTCATCGCCTCTATTGTCCCGGCGGTCACGCTGCGAACACAACCGGTCCCGGTCAGTCTCCTCCTCATCACTTACCGGTCGGTAATTAGACGTTCGAAAAATTTCCTTAGCGTAGGGAATGTTTGTAACACGCAACCCGTTGACTACTACAGAACACCGTAGCCAGTAGTTCTCCGCAGGAGGATGACCAGACGAAGGGAGAAGCCATGCGCTTCGAAATCATGCGACTCGACGACGTCGACGGGACGCCCGTGGACAGCACCGTTGTGGACGCCGCCTCCGTCAACCGGATCGTGCAACAGGCCGCCGCCATCGGGCAGCGCCTGTGGATCCGCCCGGCCGAAACCTCGGCCTCATAACGCGCGAATCGCTCGCGACAGACTTCAGGGCCCCCGTACGGCACCGACGCCGTACGGGGGCCCTGCGCATGTCACCCCCGGATCACCTGCGTCACCCCGTTGATGATCTGCTGTACGGCGATCGCGGAGAGCATCATGCCCGCGAGCCGCGTCACCAGGACGACCCCGCCGTCCTTGATGACGCGGATGATCAGCAGCGAGTACCGCATCACCAGCCACAGCACGACATGGATGGCGAGGATCGCCGTCCACACCGACACCTGCATGGCGGCACTGTCCGCCTTCTGCACGGCCAGGATGACCGACACGATCGCGCCCGGCCCCGCCAGCAGCGGCATGCCCAGCGGTACGAGCGCCACGTTGACGTCCTTGGTCTGCTTCGGTTCGTCCGTCTTGCCGGTGAGCAGGTCGAGGGCGATCAGCAGAAGCAGCAGCCCGCCCGCGATCATCAGCGCGGGCACGGAGACGTGCAGGTAGTTGAGGATCTGGTGCCCGAGCAGCCCGAAGACGGTGATCACGCCGCCCGCGACACAGACGGCCTGGAAGGCCATCCGCTTCTGCACCTTGCCGGGACGTCCGGCGGTCAGGGCGAGGAAGATCGGGGTGATCCCGGGGGGATCCATGATGACGAAGAGGGTGAGGAAGAGGGAGCCGAACACGGCGACGTCGAACATCAGTACAGGGGCCTTGCGGGAAAGGGGGGAAGGTGGACGTGCGGAGGTAGGCGTCAGGCTCCGCCGGCCCCCGGCACGGGGAACGCCCCGAACGCCCGCCGCGTGATCTCCCCGTAGACCTCGGGATCCGTCACGTACTCCCCGAGCGCGCACGTCTTGCGGCTGCCGTGGTAATCGCTGGACCCGGTCGTCAGGAGCCCCAGCTCCCCGGCCAGCCCCCGCAGCCGCGCCCGCGCGTCCGCGTCGTGGTCCATGTGGTCGACCTCGATGCCGTCCAGACCGGCTGCGGCCATCTCGGCGATCGCCGAGTCCGGCACCGTGAGCCCCCGCTTGGCGGCGGCCGGATGCGCGAACACCGCGACTCCGCCGGCGCCCTTGATCAGCCGGATCGCCTCGAAGGGGTCGGTCTCGTGCTTCGGGACGTAGGCCCGGCCGCCATCTGCCAGCCAGTCCGGGGTGAAGGCATCGCTCACGGTCGGCACGACACCGAGCTCGACGAGCGCGGTCGCCACATGCGGGCGCCCGACCGAACCGTCGCCCGCGATCCGCGCCACCTGCTCCCAGGTGACCGGTACGCCCAACTCCTGCAACTTGGCGACCATGCCGCGCGCCCGAGGCACCCGGTCGTCCCGCACCAACTCGCGCTCGGCGAGCAGAGCGGGCTCCTCGGGATCGAAGAGGTACGCCAACATGTGCATGCTGATGCCGTCGACACGACACGACAGCTCGGCCCCCGTGACAAGCGTGAGCCCCTCCGGCACCGCGGCGATCGCCTCCGCGTACCCCCGGGTCGTGTCATGGTCGGTCAGCGCGACCACATCAAGACCAGCCGCAGCAGCCTTCCTCACCAGCTCGGCCGGCGTGTCCGTACCGTCGGACGCCGTGGAGTGGCAGTGCAGATCGATACGCACGACACACGCTCCAACGGCGACGGGACAGAAGGGGACGCTCAAGGATAACCGGAATCACAACCCCACTGTCACACCCGCAGCAGGGTTACGCCCCCTACACCGCTCACACCGGCCCCCCAGGGGCGCGGGGCTGTATCGATTTGCGGCTCCGCCGCGTGGGCGCGACCAGCCCACGACAACCCGCACCCGCAAACCGAGAAGAACCCCCCACCCACGCGCAGCGCTACGGCTTGAGCAAGCGCGGCGACAACGCCCCGCACGGCACCAACTCCAGCTCCGCCCCCGCATCCCGCAGATCCGTCAGCACCAGCTCGTCGTACATCAGCAACCCCGACTGCTCGGGCCACACCACCGCCCACAGCCACAACCCGCGCGCCTCCCCGGCGAACACCGCGCGGTCGTCCGGTGAACCGGCGACATGCCACAGCGGCGTCGGACGCCCCGCGGCGAGCACCTTGGCCTGGGGTGGCTTCTCGACGTTCATGTACGGCCCCGGGTCCGGCCCGTCGATGCCCGCGTACCGCGCGCCGAGGCCGACACCGAGCTCCTCGGCGACCAGGATCAACTCGCCCATGCCGCCGACCGGCCCGGGTCCGGAGCAGGCCACGGCCGTGGCGCGGCCGCCGCTGCGGTCGTCTCCCGCGTAGCCCACACCCGTGAACAGCCAGCCGACCGGCAGCGGCCACGGCATCCAGATGGGCACCTGCGTGCGATGCACCACGACACTGAGGGCCTCGACGCTGGGCGGGATCACGGGCTGCAGCGGATGCACCGTCCCGTGGACATCGCACTGCCAGGAATCGGCGAAGAGTCCGGGAGCCCTGACCCGGCCACCACACTTCGGGCAACTGGGTTCGCCCCTCATAGGGCCCCACGGTCCTACCCCGGCACGCTCACGTCAAGGACGATCACCCGTCCGGAGGGAACCGGTTCACCAGAAAAAACTACATGCAGTTTGCATTATTTAGCCGATCTAACTTATTGTGTGTACTTACCAACTACTTCGCTGTGACGGGAGAAGCAATGGACCCCTTCAACCCGGGAACCGACGCCGGAACCGGCAGCATCCTGCGACAGCCCAAGTCGGTCTGGGCCACGGCCGGCGCGTCCGTCGTCGCGTTCATGGGCATCGGACTCGTGGACCCGATCCTGCCGTCCATCGCCCAGGGCCTGGACGCCACGGCCAGTCAGGTCTCCCTGCTGTTCACTTCGTACTTCCTGATCACCGCGATCGCGATGCTGGTCACCGGCTTCGTCTCCAGCCGAATCGGCGGCCGTAGGACCCTGCTGCTCGGCCTCGCCTTCGTCGTGGTCTTCGCGGGTCTCGCCGGCACGTCGGGCTCGGTCGCCGAACTCGTCGGCTTCCGGGCGGGCTGGGGACTCGGCAACGCCCTGTTCGTCTCCACCGCCCTCGCGGTGATCGTCGGCGCGGCCGCCGGTGGAAGCGGGGCCGCGATCCTGCTGTACGAGTCCGCCCTCGGACTCGGCATGGCGTGCGGCCCCCTGCTGGGCGCGCTGCTCGGGGACGCCAGCTGGCGCTACCCCTTCTTCGGCACCGCGTTCCTGATGGCGGTCGGGTTCCTGTGCATCACGGCGTTCCTGAAGGAGCAGCCCAAGCCCGCCCGCAAGACCTCGCTGCTGGACCCGGTCAAGGCGCTCGGCCACGGCGGACTCGCGTCCGCGGCGGTCTCGGCGTTCTTCTACAACTACACGTTCTTCACCGTGCTGGCCTTCACGCCGTTCGTGCTGAACATGACCCCGTACAAGTCGGGTGCGGTGTTCTTCGCCTGGGGTGTGCTGCTCGCCGTCTTCTCCGTGATCGTGGCGCCGCGCCTGCAGCGGCGGTTCGGCTCGCTGAAGGTGCTCGGCGGCTCGCTGGTGCTGCTGGCCGCGGATGTGCTCGTCCTCGGGTACGGCGACCACGCGACCGCCGTCGTCTGCACGATCCTGTCCGGCGCCTTCATCGGCGTGAACAACACCGTCTACACCGAGCTGGCTCTCGGGGTCTCGGACGCGCCGCGGCCCGTGGCGAGCGCGGGCTACAACTTCGTGCGCTGGTTCGCCGCGGCGGCCGCGCCGTACTTCGCGCCGAAGATCGAGGAGTGGAGCGACATCCACATGCCGTTCGTGGTCGCGGCGGTCACCGCGGTCGTGGGCGCGCTCGTGGTCGTCGTACGGCGGAACGCACTCACCCTCCCCCACTCTCGGCTTCGCTCGAGCGAGGGGACGCCCATGGCGGAAGAACTGGAACCGAAGCACGCGACCGAGGACGGTGTCGCGGTCTTCGCCAACTGACGCCTTTCGGCCACCGGTTGGTGACCTTGCTCACGCGGCGTCAGTCGCGGTGTCAGTCGAGCGGGACGGACTTGCGGGAGGGATCCCTCAGGTCCGTCCCGCTCGTCAGCCAGCGCTCCTGAAGGGCCTGGGCGCCGTGCACGCGCTTCCACGCGGCCTCGTTCGGCGTCATCGGGAGCAGCGGCAGGAAACGTACGGGGTCGAGGGGCTCGTCGAGCTCCAGGTCCTCCACCAGGCCGCCCGGCTCGGCGACCAGGACCGAGGTGAACGCGGCGCCGGGCCACAGCGGCTCGCCCACGTCGAGGGAGGCACCGGGAGCCACGATCACGCCCTCGACCTGCGGGGACGCGGCGAGGACGGCGAGCGGGCGGAGCACCTTGTCGGTGTCGGCGAGGCCCGCGCGGACGGAGAGGACCAGTTCGGCGCGGGGGCCCTTGACCGGGTCGGCGAGCATCGCGGTGGGGTCCGCCATGGGCTGCGCGGACATCCCGAGCGTGGCGTAGCGGACGACGGCGCCTTCCCTGGAATCGTCCTGGAATCGCAGCACCTCGATGCGGTCCGTGCCCAGGAAGGTGACCGCGGCGCGCGCGTCCGGCTCGCCCAGCGCGGTGCGCAAACGGGCCTCGACCAGAGGAAGAACATCAGCCATGTCGCGAGCATAGAACTTGCCAGTAGCGGGCAAAGCAACGCCTTGACACTTCTGTCGGCTGATACTCTTGCCCGGTGGTTCGGGGCAGCACGCAGAAGCGTCGCCGTCAGTCCCGACGCCGCTGAGACTCCCTTACGAGGGACCGGCTGGAGGAGGTGGGGCTGTCATGGATCGAAGTCGACCTGGTAGTACCACTCGCTCTTCCGGCCACTGATGCAGCTGCTCCGGCTGACCGCCGCCTTTCACGCTCGCGTCTTCGTGCGGAAGAGCACTTCGTTTCGCTTTGCCTGATCTATCTGATCTGCCTGATCTGAAGCAGTAACGAAGCTCGCCACCGCGACGGTGCGGTGCTCCCCGCTTTGTGGACGTGCCAAACATCCGCAGTCAGGACGTCCCCATTCCGGGTAGTTCCACCCGATCCCCCGGCGGCCTTTCGTTGCCCGTACGAAGGAGCCTGCGATGTCGATGATCCGCGACCTGCGTGCCGTGGTCCGCCCGTCCCGCATCTCACTGCGCAAGGACACCGGCGTGTACGACACCACGCGTGCCCCCGGAACGCCGTCGGCCGTGGTCGACTGCGCCGTCTACCGCGACGGCGCCCGCATCCACACCGACAAGCCGCTCACCCCGCACGAGGCGATGCGCCAGGTGCGCCGCGACGGCGGCTTCGTGTGGATCGGCCTGCACGAGCCGACCGAGGCCGAATTCGCCGGTATCGCCGGCGAGTTCGGACTGCACCCGCTGGCCGTGGAGGACGCGGTGCAGGCGCACCAGCGCCCCAAGCTGGAGCGCTACGACGACTCGCTCTTCACGGTGTTCAAGACCATCCACTACGTCGAGCACGACCAGCTCGACGCCAACAGCGAGGTCGTGGAGACCGGCGAGGTCATGTGCTTCACCGGCCGGGACTTCTTCATCACCGTCCGGCACGGCGGGCAGGGCTCGCTGCGGGCGCTGCGGCACCGGCTGCAGGACGACCCCGAACTGCTCGCCAAGGGCCCCTCGGCCGTGCTGCACGCCATCGCCGACCACGTCGTGGACGGGTACATCGCGGTGGCCGACGCGGTGCAGGACGACATCGACGAGGTGGAGACGGAGGTGTTCTCGCCGGGCCGCAAGGGCACCCCGCGCGGCACGGACGCCGGCCGGATCTACCAACTCAAGCGCGAGGTCCTGGAGTTCAAGCGGGCGGTGTCGCCGCTGCTGCGGCCCATGCAGCTGCTGAGCGAGCGTCCGATGCGGCTGATCGACCCGGACATCCAGAAGTACTTCCGGGACGTCGCCGACCACCTCGCCCGCGTCCAGGAGCAGGTCGTCGGCTTCGACGAGCTCCTCAACTCCATCCTCCAGGCCAACCTCGCGCAGGCGTCCGTGGCGCAGAACGAGGACATGCGCAAGATCACGTCCTGGGCCGCCATCATCGCCGTGCCGACGATGGTGTGCGGGGTGTACGGCATGAACTTCAAGCACATGCCGGAGCTGCACTGGCGGTACGGCTACCCGGTGATCATGATGATCACCGGCGTCATCTGCCTGGGCATCCACCGCACCCTGAAGCGCAACGGCTGGCTCTGAGAGCACCTGGTTAGGCTGGGCACCATGACAAGTGAGCTGCTCGACCAGGCCCTCGTCGAGGAGGCCACGAAGAAGTCCGGCCTCGTCTGGGTCAGGGGCGCCGGCGCTCCGGCGGCCCGTGCGCTGTGGCACGTGTGGCACGAGGGCGCGGCCTGCCTGGTGGGCGACGGGCCCGGGGAGCAGCCGCTGCCCGGGCTGGCCGACGGGGCCGAGGCCGAGGTGACGGTCCGCAGCAAGGACAAGGGCGGCCGGCTGGTGTCCTGGACGGCGAGGGTCGTCCAGCTCGCGCCGGACTCCGAGGACTGGGCGGCCGCCGTCGCCGAGCTCAAGGGCAAGCGCCTCAACGCGCCCGACGGGGAGGCCATGACGGAGCGTTGGGCACGCGAGTGCCGGGTGCTGCGTCTGGAACCGACGGGGGCGACCCTGCCGTTGCCCGACGGTTCCCTGGCCGAGGCCCCGGTGCCGACGCCGGCGACGACCCGTCAGGCGATCCCCGCGGGGCTTCCGCGGCTGCTGGTGAAGAAGAAGCGCAAACGGACATAGTCGGTCACGACGTGGGCAGTTGCTTGCCGTAGTCGACCGTCTCGTCCTTCCCCGGCTCGGTCAGGGCGAAGTCCTTGCCCCAGGCCGCGAAGGTCAGGGTGCCCGCGCCTCCGGCCCGCACCAGGCGCAGGGGATAGGGCGTGCCCTCCAGGGAGACGTCCAGCGTGCCGCCGGAGCCCTTGTCCCCGGTGATGCGGATGGTGCGGACGCCCGCCTGTTCGTGGTGGCCCTCCGTCCCCAGCGTGCCGTGCAGCGTCAGCAGACTGTCGAGGAGGACGTCCTTGTCCGTGAAACCGCTGAACCTCTTGTACGAGGGGTCGCCCTGCGGCACCTTCACGTACTTGCCGCCCAGCTTGTCCGCGGCGGCCGTGTCCGAGCCGTCGGCGTCACCCTTGCCGTCCCCGTTTCCGCTCTCCTTGCCGTCCTCGTGCTTCCAGAACTCCGCGCTCGCCTTCAGGTACAGCTCCTCGCCGACGCGCAGCAGATGGAACTCGGCGCCCTGCGAGGTGACGGAGCCGCTGCCGCCGTCGGCCTTCAGGCGCATGTCGAGCTTGTACGTGCGCCCGCTGGTGACCACGCTGCCCGACAGGCGCACCGCCGGGGCCGCGTCCGCGGCGGCCCGGGTCTTCGACTGGATCTGCGGGGCGGGCAGCTTGCCGACCCCGTTGGTGCCGGCGTCGGGATCCTCGCCCCCGCAGCCCGTCAGGCCCGTTCCCGTCACGACCAGTGCGCACATGGCGCTCACCAGCGTGGCCCGGCGGGTACGGCCCTGGGGAATCGCAGTCACAGGTGGGGCTGCCTTTCTGCGGGGGTGTCCTGAACGGCGTACGGCAGCGTACCGGGGTTGCGGCCGCTCGGCGGAGCCAGCCTGTCCGGACCGGCCACCAGGGCGTTTCCGATCGGGACGGGCTAGCCTGAAGCCCACCCGAGCAGGCAATACGGAAAAGGAACTCACCCTTCGACACGCGGTACGAAAAGGAAGCACAGCCATGGCAGCCGGCGCCCCCCGGATCTTCGTCTCGCACCTCTCCGGTGTCGCCGTCTTCGATCCCAACGGTGACCAGGTGGGGCGTGTACGCGATCTGGTCGTCATGCTGCGCGTCGGGCGGCGGCCGCCGAGGATGCTCGGCCTGGTCGTCGAACTCGCCACGCGGCGCCGCATCTTCCTGCCCATGACCCGGGTCACCAGCATCGAGTCCGGACAGGTCATCACCACCGGGGTACTCAACGTCCGCCGCTTCGAACAGCGGCCTACCGAACGCCTCGTCTTCGGCGAACTCCTCGACCGGCGCGTCACGCTCGTGGAGACCGACGAGGAGGTCAACGTGCTCGACCTGTCGGTGCAGCAGCTGCCGGCCCGCCGGGAGTGGGAGATCGACCGGGTCTTCGTGCGCAAGGGCCGCAAGGGCGGAGCGTTCCGGCGCAGCAAGGGCGAGAGCCTGACCGTCGAGTGGTCCGCCGTCACCGGCTTCTCCCTGGAGGAGCACGGGCAGGGCGCCGAGAGCCTCCTCGCCACCTTCGAGCAGCTGCGCCCCGCCGACCTCGCCAACATGCTGCACCACCTCTCCCCCAAACGCCGGGCCGAGGTCGCCGCCGCCCTCGACGACGACCGTCTCGCCGACGTCCTCGAGGAGCTCCCGGAGGACGACCAGATCGAGATCCTCGGCAAGCTGAAGGAGGAGCGCGCCGCCGACGTCCTGGAGGCCATGGACCCCGACGACGCGGCCGACCTGCTCTCCGAACTGCCGCAGGAGGAGCAGGAGCGGCTGCTGAGCCTGATGCAGCCCGCCGACGCGGCCGACATGCGGCGTCTGCTGTCGTACGAGGAGCACACGGCGGGCGGTCTGATGACGACCGAGCCGATCATCCTGCGGCCCGACGCGACCGTCGCCGACGCCCTGGCCCGGGTCCGCAACGCCGACCTGTCCCCCGCGCTCGCCGCCCAGGTCTACGTCTGCCGGCCGCCCGACGACACGCCCACCGGCAAGTACCTCGGCATGGTCCACTTCCAGCGCCTGCTGCGCGACCCGCCGTACACCCTGGTCAGCTCGATCCTCGACGAGGATCTGCAACCTCTGGAGCCGGACGCGGCGCTGCCCGTGGTCGCCGGGTTCTTCGCCGCGTACGACATGGTCGCGGCGCCCGTCGTCGACGAGTCCGGGTCGCTGCTGGGCGCGGTGACCGTGGACGACGTACTGGACCACATGCTGCCGGAGGACTGGCGGGAGACGGAGTTCCACCTGGACGAGGGGGGTGTGACCGATGGCACCGGAGCGTGAGAGCACCCGCGAGCGCACCCCGGCGGGCGCCACGGCGACCACCCGTACGCGCCCCCGGCTCGACCAGCCGCGCCCCCCGCGCCGCCGGATCCTGCCCGAGTACGACCCGGAGGCCTTCGGCCGGCTGTCGGAGCGCATCGCGCGCTTCCTGGGCACCGGGCGGTTCATCGTCTGGATGACGGTCGTCATCATCCTGTGGGTGGTGTGGAACATCTTCGCGCCGCACGACCTGCGCTTCGACGAGTACCCCTTCATCTTCCTGACGCTGATGCTGTCGCTCCAGGCCTCCTACGCGGCCCCGCTGATCCTCCTCGCGCAGAACCGGCAGGACGACCGCGACCGGGTCAACCTCGAACAGGACCGCAAGCAGAACGAGCGGTCCATCGCGGACACCGAGTACCTGACCCGGGAGATCGCCGCGCTGCGCATCGGGCTCGGAGAGGTCGCGACGCGCGACTGGATCCGCTCGGAGCTGCAGGATCTCGTCAAGGAACTGGACGGGCGCCACGACGGCCATGTCGTATTCCCGGCGGAACGGTCACACGGACGTGACGCAGACGACCGCTGACGACCTTTCCTACGCCCCGGTACGGCGCCGTACCATCGTCCTATGGCTACGGAAGACGCGGTGCGCGAAGCACTGGCGACGGTGAACGACCCCGAGATCAACCGACCCATCACAGAACTCGGGATGGTCAAGTCGGTGGACATCGGCGCGGACGGAGCGGTCGCGGTCACCGTGTACCTGACGGTCTCCGGTTGCCCGATGCGCGACACCATCACGCAGCGCGTGACGGAGGCGGTGTCGGGGGTCGAGGGCGTCACCCGCGTCGACGTCACGCTCGACGTCATGAGCGACGAGCAGCGCAAGGAACTGGCGAGCGCCCTGCGCGGCGGCCAGACCGAGCGCGAGGTCCCCTTCGCCAAGCCGGGCTCCCTCACCCGCGTGTACGCGGTCGCCTCCGGCAAGGGCGGCGTCGGCAAGTCGTCGGTGACGGTGAACCTGGCGGCGGCGATGGCGGCCGACGGCCTGAAGGTCGGCGTGGTCGACGCCGACATCTACGGCCACTCCGTGCCCCGCATGCTGGGCGCCGACGGGCGCCCCACCCAGGTCGAGAACATGATCATGCCGCCGTCCGCGAACGGCGTGAAGGTCATCTCCATCGGCATGTTCACCCCGGGCAACGCCCCGGTCGTCTGGCGCGGCCCGATGCTCCACCGCGCCCTCCAGCAGTTCCTGGCGGACGTGTACTGGGGCGACCTGGACGTCCTCCTCCTGGACCTGCCGCCCGGCACCGGCGACATCGCCATCTCCGTGGCCCAGCTGGTCCCGAACGCCGAGATCCTCGTCGTCACCACGCCTCAGCAGGCGGCGGCCGAGGTCGCCGAGCGCGCGGGCTCCATCGCCGTCCAGACCCACCAGAAGATCGTCGGCGTCGTCGAGAACATGTCCGGCCTGCCCTGCCCCCACTGCGGCGAGATGGTCGACGTCTTCGGCACGGGCGGCGGCCAGACGGTCGCCGACGGCCTGACCCGCACGACGGGCGCCTCCGTCCCCGTCCTCGGCAACATCCCCATCGACGTCCGCCTCCGCGAGGGCGGCGACGAGGGCAAGCCCGTCGTCCTCACCGACCCGGACAGTCCGGCAGGCTCGGCATTGCGGGCGATCGCGGGGAAGCTGGGCGGACGCCAGCGGGGCCTTTCGGGCCTGTCGCTGGGGATCACCCCGAAAAACAAGTTCTGAACTTCGCAACACCGCCAGGGCAACACCGCCAGGGCGCGGGGAACTGCGCGACAAGCCACGAGGGACCCGCAGTCGCCACACGGTCTGAAGGCCTACGGTGAAGGGGCGCCGAATCCAACGGCGCCCCTTCACATCATGCGTACGCGGCAACGTCACATCATGCGTACGCGGCAACGTCTTTGATCACGGCGAACCCGAGACCGTACGCACTCATCCCTCTGCCGTACGCCCCCACATGCACCCCCGCCTCCGTGGACCCGGCCAGCACCCAACCGAACTCGGACTCCCGGTAGTGGAAGGGCGTCGGCGTCCCGTCCACCGGCAGGGACAGCGTCGACCACTCCGGCCCGGCCAGGTCGTCGGCCAGCGCCCACGCCGTCTCCGTCTGCTGATCCAGCCAGTCGTCCCGCAGGCTGTGGTCCATGTGCCCGGGCCAGGTGAAGGACAGCAGTCCCACACCCGCGAGCCACGCCGCCGAGGCCACCGACGTGGCCTCCAGCAGCCCCGTACCGTCCGCGCTGCGCCGCACGGGATTCGCCGCGACGGTCACGACGACCGCGAACTTCTCCCGGTCCTCCGCGGTCGACTCGTTGCGTACGGAGGGCTCGTCACCGTGTCCGATGGAACCGTGCTCCACGGCCCCGTCGGCCGCCGTCCCGACCTGCATCAGCCAGCGCGGCCCCGTGAAGGCCTCGTCGAGGCCGTACCACGGGAAGGGCGCCAGCAGGTAGCCGTCGACGGTGCGCCGGGCGGAGGGGACCTGTTGTCCGCCCTCCGCGGCCGGCGCCTGCGCGACTGCCTGACTTGTCGTCTCCATGTGCCCGGACGCCTCCTCGCTCTCGTCGGACCGAAGCGGCCCGCCCCCCTTCGGGCGGCGTCGCTGGTTCGCGTACGGCCCGCACAACAACACGGCAGCATATCCACCCCGCTCCGAGCTGCGGGGAAACCGCCCGGCGCGTGGGTCGCTCCGACAGCGCGTTCACGTCGTGCGCGGCCGTGGTGCCGTATGAGACGCGTCACGCACGCGAAGAGCCGCACGTCTCTGACGTGCGGCTCCGCGGTGCGAGTGCGGTGGGGGTACGTCGATCAGGTGGCGTCCGCGTCGAAGGGCGGGCGGTCGTCCTTGCCGGGCTCCTCCGGCTTCTTGGACATGTCGATGCGGCCGGACGAGGAACCGGAGGAGGACGAGGACGAGGAAGAAGCCGAGGTCTCCGACTCGCGGCCGTGGACGGCGTCCGTGACCTCGGCCATCTCCTTCTTCAGATCGAAGCCGTTGCGGATCTCCTTGAGCCCCAGCTCGTCGTTGTCCAACTGCTTGCGGATGAACGTCTTGGGGTTGAGGTCCTCGAACTCGAAGTCCTTGAACTCCGGACCCAGTTCCGTCCGGATGTCCTGCTTGGCGCTCTCCGAGAACTCGCGGATCTTGCGGATCGTCCGCGTGATGTCCTGGATGACCTTCGGGAGCTTGTCCGGACCGAAGACGAGCACGGCAAGGACAACGAGCGTAATCAGCTCGAGCGGTCCTATGTCATTGAACACCTGAAGCTCCTTGCGATGTCCGGGCCGGGTCCACGGTACCTGTCGCACCCGTCCGACCGGTACCGTCCCGAGCTGTCCGCGTGTGGGCAGCCGACCGGTTTTTCGCGTTGTTTGCCTTGTCGGGGTGTGTTTCGGCCAGCGCCTGTGAGGTTTCTGTCAATCGCTGCTCAGCTGCCCGCGGAGCCGAGCTCCAGGGAGACCGTCCTCTCCTTGCCGTCGCGTTCGACGGTCAGCCGGAGGCGGTCGCCGGGGCGGTGGGCGCGGGTCTTGACGATGAGTTCCTCGCCGGAGTGGACCCTCTGGCCGTCCACCTCGGTGATGACGTCACCCGCCTTGAGGCCGGCCCGGGCGCCGGGGCCGCCCGTGGTGACCGCGGGGCCGCCGTCGTGGCCCTTGGTGTTGATACGGGCGCCGTCGCCGGAGTAGTCCATGTCGAGGGTGACACCGATGACCGGGTGCGTCGCCCTGCCGGTGTTGATCAGCTCCTCGGCGACGCGTTTGCCCTGGTTGACGGGTATGGCGAAGCCGAGTCCTATGGAGCCGGCCTGCGCGCCGTCCGTCTCGGAGCCGTCGTCGGAGGAGCGGATGGCGGAGTTGATGCCGATGACGCGGGCGCGCGAGTCGAGGAGGGGCCCGCCGGAGTTGCCGGGGTTGATCGGGGCGTCGGTCTGCAGGGCGTCGACGTACGACACGTCGCTCGCGTCGCCGGTCTCGCCGCCCGCCGTGATGGGCCGTTCCTTGGCGCTGATGATGCCGGAGGTGACGGTGCCCTCCAGGTCGAAGGGGGCGCCGATGGCGACGACGGGGTCGCCGACCTGGACGCTGTCGGAGTTGCCGAGCGGAAGCGGCTTCAGGCCCGTCACGCCGGTCACCTTCACGACCGCGAGGTCGTATCCGCTGTCGTGTCCGACGACCTCGGCCTTGGCGGTCTCGCCCCCGTTGAAGACGACGGTGATCTGCCCGTCGTCCCCGGCGGGCTCGACGACGTGGTTGTTGGTGAGGATGTGCCCGCGGGTGTCGAGCACGAAGCCGGTTCCGGTGCCCTGCTCCTTGCTGCCGCTGACATGCAGGGTCACCACGCTGGGCAGCGCCCGAGCGGCGATCCCGGCGACACTGTCCGGCGCCCGCCCGGCCGGCTCGGCGGCGGCCTGCGGCAGCTCCACCGCCCCGACCCCACCGTTCCGCTCGAAATACGCCCCTACGACGCCCCCGATGCCGCCGGCCACAAGCGCCAACACCACAGCCCCACCCACAAGCACCTTCCTCCCCCGCCTGCGCCGCTGCTCCTGACTGAGCACAGCGGCCCCGGTCTGCTGGAGGGGAGCGCCGGGAATGGGGGTGGCCGCCCAGGGGTCGTAGCGCTGCCAGGGATCGGCGGGGGCGTCCGGCGCCGCCGGAGACGGTGCGTCTTGAGGGAACGCATCGACGAGGACAGCGGGGGGCGGTGGGGTGGCAGGGGGGCCGCTCTGGGGTGGCGGGGGGCCGGCGGGCACAGGACCGGGCGGATGTGAGGCCTGCGTGGCGGCGGACATCGGCGCCACGGTGCCCTGCGGCCGGCCGAGGGGCGCGGGAGCAGGGGCATGCGAGGCGGGCGCGCCCGTGACACCGGGCGTCGGCGTCTCGGTGCCGTGCGGCTGGTCGAGGGCCACGGGAGAGGAGAGATGCGTGGCCTGCGCATCGGCGGCAGCGGGCTGTGGGGCAGGCACGTCGGCAGCCATGGGCCGGGGGGGGGGGGGGGGGGGGGGGGGGGGGGGGGTGGGGGGGCGGGGGGGGGGGGGGGGGGGGGGTGGGGGGGGGGGGGGGGGGGGGGGGGGGCGGAGGGGGCCGCATCACCG